>JAUVYC010000196.1 GCA_030603285.1 Spirochaetota bacterium | reverse complement strand
GAAAGAAACTACATAACTCCTTCTGATTTTGTATTCGACAGGTACAACTCTCTGTTTTTAAAAAAATTGTTCTCAACGATTATGATAATTTTTACACTCCCATATATTGCTATTCAGGCAATAGCGAGCGGCAAATCACTTAACTCACTTATAGGGATGCCGTATTTAAGTGGAGCCTTATTGATCACCACATTTATCGTAACGTATGTTGCGCTGGGAGGTTTGAGATCAATTGTATGGACTGATCTTATACAGGGGATCATGATGATCGGCTTCACCCTGACAGCTTTTATTCTCATCTCAGGAAGGAGCGGTGGGTTTATAAACATTCATAAAGAGATAGCAAATAATTTTCCACCATTATTGTCTCGGCCCGGAAATAATAATGCAATGGGATATGGTATCTGGTTTGGATACATGCTTTTATGGTTTTTTGCAGACCCAATGGTCCCCCAGCTTTTTCAACGCTTTATGGCAGCAAAAGATGAAGAATCGCTGAAATCTACAATTGTCTTTTATCCAATAATCACAACATTTCTATTTTTCTTAACAGTTTCCATTGGTGTTATGGGAAGGTTCACCTTTCCGGATCTCGCTTCCGGGGAGTCCGATACGATCTTTCCGCTTCTTCTAGGCCGGTATACGAGCACCTTTCTGGGTACACTTCTGCTAACAGGAAGTATAGCAGCTCTCATGTCGACAATGGATTCACAACTGTTAACCCTAACTTCAATGATTACTACAGACTTTTTTAAGATAAAGAAAAAAGAAATACTGAAAGAAAAACTTACTATAATCGGACTTGGTATTGTTAGTATTCTTATATCAATTAATCCACCTCAGACTATTCTTGATTTTATCGAGAAAACCACTTTCAACGGGCTCAGTGTCCTGGCACCTGCAATTATTGGAGGATTGTATTGGAAAAAAGCAAATAAGAACGGCGCTGTATTCAGCATCCTTCTGGGAGAAGGGATGGTTTTAGCGTACTACTTTAACTTTATCAAAACCCCGGAAATTCATCCGGTTATCCCAATTTTAATTGTTACCGGTACTGTCTTTATTCTCGTAAGTCTTTTTACTTCCTCTGTGAATGAAAACACAGGCATTGTATTCGAAATTAAAGGTAAGAGTTTAAAATGGATTCCTGTATTTCTTCTTCTTTTCATTTTAGGGAATGACTTCTGGGCATGGGGAAGAAAACCGATTATCCTTGCAGGTCTTCCGATGTGGGTATGGTACTTTTTCGGTCTTGGGATACTGCTTTCAATAACCTACAAATTGTATTTTATTTCAAATGACAGGACTTAATTTCAGATTCATCATCTAAAACTCAGGTTCCGGAGGCACTAACCCCCATTTCTAACAAATTGTTTTAAACGCATAGAATGGGGGTTTTAGCGCTTTTCTCACTTTAGACTTCATTCGATACATGAACATTTAATGTATTAACATACTAATAATTAACTTTACTGTTACTCAATTTATGAGAAAACCGCACTAAACAGGATCTACATGAACAAATACATAATCTACTATCTCCTCTTTCTGTAAGAGGTTCTGCACTTTCTTTGCAATTTTGTGTGATTTTTCAGTTTTTAATTTTTTATCAACTTCAATATGAATTTCCGCATGTATGAAGTTGCCCAGATAATGGGCTTTTACATCATTTAACTCCCTTACACCCTCAATAGTAAGGGCTTTTTGTTTCAACCTTTGGATAATTTCTTCACCCGGCACCTTCCCCATTAAAAAATCCACATTTTCCACCCCTATTTTAAAACCTGAGTATACAATAAATCCACCGATAATTAGAGCGACAATATTATCAAAAATTGCATACCCAATATATCCGAATAAATTTCCAACCAGAACAGAAAATGAAACAAGGATATCATTTCTGTAATCGATAGAAGAGGCCAGAAGTGCAGGGCTTTTACTCTTCTTTCCCTCAATTTTAAATAACAGGTAGAGATAAATCTTTGATACAATGCTTACGATTACAATAATAAAAATCAACAGATTAATGTTTAAGGCTCTTGGTGCAAAGAATCCCTGAAATGCGTTTTTAATAACTTCAAAACCCAGTATAGCCGCAAGTATTGCAACGATTAAACCTGCTATTGGTTCTGCTCTGTGATGCCCAAAAGGGTGGTCATAATCTGCCTTTTTGGTACTAATTCTCACTGCAAAGAAAATTGCCAAAGCAGTTATTATATCAGTAAGTGAATTAAAAGAATCTGAAAGAAGAGCCAGACTATTGGAAAGAATGCCTCCAAAAAGCTTAATAAAGAAAAGAAATGTATTAAAAGCAATCCCTATAATAGTGATTTGAACGTTCCTTTTCATTGACACTCCGAAAAATGGTATAGAATAAAATCTATAAGAATGACTGTATTATTACAAACAATAACACAAAACCACTAACAGGTTAAATAAAATGTTAAAAAATAAAAGTCTCGCATTTTTTAATAATTAGAGATATAATAATATAAATTTTAAATATTTGATATAAGATATAAATAATATTATTAATTAAAGAAGTAAAAGACCACCTGCAAAGCAGGTGGCTTTTTCCAAGACAAAAGGCTTTTAAAGGCATAGCATTTGAATTAATCTTTTTAGGAATATTATATACCACCCCCAAAGGAGGTGTCTTCCTTTTGACAGTGAACAAAATGAACAAAACAATCCTATTAATAGATAATGATGAATACAGTATAATGAAAATCGAGGAATATTTTACTACCTTCGGTTTTCAAATACCTTCGACTAAAAACGGCCAGTTTGGACTTTCTGCCATCAGGAGTCAAAAACCTGATCTCATACTCTTATCAGATGGAATAAAGGATATTGAAGTATCATCTTTTCTGGAAAGAAAGAAGAGAATGAAGGGGGCGGAGGATATTCCTGTAATTATTTTCACACAAAAAGCAAAGCTCATAGACATAAAACTTCTCATCCGGGAAGGGGCAGTAGATACTCTTGCCCGACCGGTCGTTCTGGAAAAACTGAGAAAAATAATTTTCCAGCACATGCATATAATAGAAAAATCCAGCGACAGGCATCTTATAACCGAGGTTTTCATAAGAGAAGGCATAATTATTATAGAGATAGGCGGTTTCCTTGTAAACGAAGAGATTACAGCATTAAAATACAGGATACTTGATACAGCGCGGTTAGATCAGACTCTTAAAAAAAGATTCTATATAATTATTTATAACCTGGAAGAAGAGATAATTTCTCAAATCTATTTTGATAAACTTTTTGAGTTCATATCTTATTTCCCTCATCTTCCCGATACAAATGTAAAAATACTAACCTCTAATGATAAAATAATTAAAATTATTAAAAAAAGCCCTGTGGCGTCAAGATTCGAGATTGTTGATAACTATATCGGAGGCCTCAATAAACTAAAATCCGCCTTTCTGGAAAACGAAGGGAATGAGGTGCTCGTAGAGTTTTTAAAACCCAATGTCATTCTGTTTAAAAACGTCTATGACAAGAATGGTATTCTTATTAAGGAAGAAGGAAAAAGCTTCAGTTTGGAAGAACTGGAGAAACTTCTTGAAAGGGGCATAAAAAAGCTTTGCTACACAAGGAAAGCCAGAGTAGGAACTGACAAACAGATCATGGAAAATGAGAATCTTGATGTAGTAATGGATTCTATACAGGTGACAGGTATTGTGATGCCTGAGGAATTGAAAGACCTCGGCGCGATCCCGGAATCAAAAAAACGTTTCTCCATAAATATTTTAATTGTAAACGACAACGAACAGGAGCTCAAGGTACTGGATGATTTCTTTACTGGAAAAGGATTTGCAGTAACAAACACTGTAAGCTCAAAAGGTGCTCTGGGCATTATTGCAAAGAGTCCTTTTGATTATATCATTATTGACCTCGACCTTGACAACGGAAACGGACTCAACCTTGTTAAGAGCATGAAATTAATCCCAAAGACAAAAAATTCTCAGTTCATCATTACCGGAAAAATAGTAAAAAACAAAAGCGTCGAACAGGCTATTCATCTTGGTGTTCGGGGCTTTTTAAAGAGTCCTTTTGACCCGGAGAAATTATCACAAATAATTAAATAAGATATAGTGGATATCTCAATGCTTTTGTGGCTGAAGAGTATCTATTCCGCTGACACCTTTAAGAGATTTGTGATGGCTTCTTCAACATAATCCGAGCTTGAGCAGTCAGTGACAAGCAGCATATAGAATTCACATGCTTCTTTCTCTTTTCCTGCCAGATAAAGGGCCCTTGCGTTTTCAAGATATTTAATAGCTTGCGTATTTTCTTCCCGCTTTATATCATTTTTTACAGCCGGGACCATAATGGAGTGTATTTTCGATATCAGGTATTCCCTGTCGTATGAAGGAAGATTTAAAATTAGAAGATCTTCGTATATTTTAATTGCCTTTTCATAGTCTCCCCTGTTCTCAAATTCCAGGGCTTTGTCCCTGAGCTTTTTTATATTCTTTGTTAACTCTATTTCTTCTGAAATTTCCTTTGTACTATTAGTATTGGAATAAAGAACATTCCTCAGATCCGCAAGAAGAGGGTTCATAAATACATCAGCATTCAGGGTATCGAGATGGGAAAGGGTTTGGTCATAATTCTCTCCAAGAAATGACATTTTTATATCATCAAATATCGATGCGCTTTCCAGATAATCGCGCTTTTCTTTATATTCTTTTAATAGTGCCAGAAGACTTCTCACAATATTTTCTTGAACCGTTTCCGACTCATCAAAATCCATTCCGAGAAGGGTATCAAGCACCTCAAGTGCTTTTTCATATTCACTGTGATCGATCAAAAATAAAAGCCGTTCGTACAATTTTTTTTTCGATTCCTGAGTAAAAAGGGCCTTATCACCCGGGAATTTTTCAACTCCTTTCTCGTTTTTTAAATTTTGCATAAGACCCGTTAGTTCTGCTAATTCCCAGGTTATTTGCTCCTTGTTGCTGAGCAGTTCTTCTCTTTTCTTTTGATGAATATTTAAATATAAATTAATCCTTCTTTCTGCTTCATTATGAAATCGAAGTTCACTCTTATTCAATTGTACAATTGATTTTAAGTTATTCCTTATTTCACTCCCATCAATGATTGATATATTCTCCTGAAACACCTTTTTCTTCTGTCCCATAGAATAGAGAAACAATTTCTTCTCATCTTCAAGTTTTTTTAACTCCCCTTCAATTCGATATAGTTCTTCACGTTTTTTCTCTAAAAGGAGAATAACATCTTTCTGCACTGTTTCTTTTGAATCTGTCGATAAATAGGACATTACATGTCCTGCCGGATCATCCTTAAAAATCT
>JAUVYC010000090.1 GCA_030603285.1 Spirochaetota bacterium | reverse complement strand
CATAATTTTCCTTGAAATATTCTAATAATTGTGGTATTAAATTTGTCATTGTAGTATGACCTCCCAGTTTTTTGTATATTATTGCATAAATTGGGAGGTTTTTAAATATCTTTCCTCACAAAAAAAATTCCCACCCTAACCATAATATCCAGTAATTGACGTGTCTGCAAAAAGAGGTGCTGTTGAGAACAGAAATAAAACAGTTAATAAAATAATCTTTCCATTTTTCATTACTTACCTCCTGACCCAGTAGTGCAATAAAATAACATATTATTTTAAATTTTTCAATGAATAAAGCTCGTGACCTCGGAGAAAGTATATTTTAATTACATGTATTAACAATAAATTCAGTTTTCACTTTATCATGAGATTATTATCTTTTTGGTTAATTATTATACTAACATAATGGAGCAGGTATGCACTACAGTCGGACATTTATCCCTACAATAAAAGAAGTTCCAAAAGATGCAATGATTCAGAGTCATATCCTTATGATAAGAGCAGGAATGATAAAAAAGCTGAGCAGCGGTATTTACTCTTTTCTCCCCCTTGGATACAGGGTTCTAAAAAAGGTTGAATCTATAATTCGTGAGGAGATGGAGCGAATTGATTATAATGAGTTTTTTCTCCCGGTTATTATTCCCGGGGAATTATGGAAAATAAGCAAGAGGTGGTATTCAATGGGTCCTGAGCTCTTTCGATTGAAGGATAGAAATATACAGGATTTTGTACTTGCTCCTACACATGAAGAGGCATTTACCTTTTTATTGAAAGATCATATTAAATCGTATAAAGATCTCCCTCTTAAAGTATATCATATAGGCATTAAGTTCAGGGATGAAATTAGACCCCGATTCGGAGTCATGCGGGGAAAAACTTTTATCATGAAAGATGCATACTCATTCCACAGGGAATCAAATTCGAAGTCCCTCGATAAAACCTATAATGATATGGCTGGCGCATATAAAAAGATTTTTGACAGGTGCGGACTGGAGACTATCTCTGTCTCTGCTGATTCCGGATCTATGGGGGGATCATTGTCAGAAGAGTTTATGGTGCCTTCACGCGTTGGTGAGGAGGAGATAATACAGTGTAACCACTGCGGTTATGTGGCGAATCGTGAGAAAGCAGAATCGAGAAATGAAAACATTTCCTATAAAAATTCCGGAGAAATTACAATGGCTTCTACGCCGGGCACAAAAACCATAGAAGCTGTAACACGATTTCTAAAAGTTCCGGCTGAATCCCTCATTAAGACGTTGGTTTTTAAAATCCCGGATGGGAAATTTGTTCTTGCACTTATACGGGGAGACCTCGATATTAACGAAACAAAATTAAAAAATTATCTTGGTGTTTCTGAGATTGAACAGGCAGACAAAAAAGAAGTGAAAGCAAAGCTTGGTATTCCTCTGGGTTTTGCCGGGCCTATAGGGGTGAAATCTATGCATGTAGTGGCAGACTTAAGTGTCCGGGATATAAAAGGTGGTGTCACCGGGGCAAATAAAAAAGACTATCATTATATCAATGTGAATACAGAGAGGGATTTTACGCCTGACGAATATATTGATCTTCGTCTTGTAGGAGAACATGATTTATGTCCTCTATGCGGTGATGGCTTAAGTATGTTCAAAGGTATTGAATTGGGCCACATATTCAAACTTGGGGACAAATATACAAAAGCATTTTTAGTTTCCTACCTCGATGAGGATGGTTCCATGAAAACTCCGATTATGGGATGTTATGGGATAGGGGTTGAGAGGACAACTGCAGCAATAATTGAACAGAACTACGACGAAAAGGGTATAATATGGCCAATCTCAGTTTCTCCATTTCATGTTTATATCCTTCCTGTAAAATATAGCGGGAAAATACAGGAAATTTCGGACATGTTGGTTGAACAGCTTGAGAAATCCGGAATCGAGGTACTGATCGATGATAGAGATGAAAGGCCTGGAGTAAAATTCAAAGATGCAGATCTTATAGGAATTCCTTTCAGAATAACAATTGGAGAAAGAGGATTGAAAAAAGGGGCAGTTGAACTTTTTGAGAGGAGAACAGGAAACAGTGAGTTTATCAAATTAGAAAGCATTGTTGATATTCTGAAAGAACGTATTGCACTTGAAAAGAAAAAATATGAAAGTGAGTAGTTATATAGATATGGAGGAAAAATGTGAGCATTGTGGCAGTGATTCTTGGAATTGAAGGAGAGACCCGTAAGGCGAGACCCGTTAGGCAAGGCCCGTAAGGAGAGACCTATGAAGAGAGATATTTTTTCTAATATAAGTCCCCTCGATGCCCGGTATTATAAGAATAATAAATGCCTGTTAGATAAACTTTCATATTATTTTTCTGAAAACTCAGTAATACGGTATGAAGCAATAGTGGAAGCTGCTATTATTACTGTTATGGAGAGATATGGACTTGCCCCCCAGGGGTCAGCCGAACAGATGAAAAAGGCATGCAAAGCGATTACTCCTGAAGAAGTATATAAAGAAGAAGAAAAGACAAAACATCATATCCGTGCACTTGTTGCTGTCCTCCAGAGATATGTAAATGAAGACATTGCACCCTTTATACACCTCTCTGCAACATCAGAAGATATAACTGGTACGGCTGGTGCTCTGAAAATGAGAGATGCATTTTTTAAGGTTGTTATCCCTGAAGCATTAAAACTTATGGACATTTTGCTTGATATCGTACAAAGAGAAGCAGAAACTGTGCAGATAGGCAGAACACACGGGCAACATGCTGTTCCCATAACTGTCGGATATCTCTTTTCGGGTTACGTTGACAGATTGGGAGGAAGACTCCTAAAAGCAGTCGATTCAGTAAAAAACCTTAAAGGAAAGTTGAGCGGCGCGGTTGGGGCCTACAATGCTTCATCTCTCCTGTTTGATGATCCGCGGAAGTTTGAGGAGGATGTCCTTGCAGAACTTTGTCTGGAACCGGCGCCTTTTTCTTCACAGATAATAGAGCCTGAGTTCATACTTGATCTGATCCATGGGGTAGTATCTGCTTTCGGAGTCCTTGCCCAAATTTCCGATGATATGCGGAACCTCCAGCGTTCTGAGATAGGGGAGCTGGGGGAAACTTTTGAAAAAGGACAGGTAGGGTCCTCTACAATGCCTCATAAGAGAAATCCATGGAATTTTGAACATGTAAAATCAATGTGGAAGGAGTTTACCCCAAGAATTCTCACAAGATATTATGACCAGATCTCTGAGCACCAGCGAGACCTTACAAACTCGGCATCAGGCAGGTTTATTGTCGAGATTGTTACAGCTTTTACACTGGGGCTAAGTAGATTAATTAAACAGTTTAAAAAACTTGTTGTTGACTATGATAGATTAAAAAAAAATCTCGAATTAACCGGCGGTATATTTCTTGCCGAGCCTCTTTATATTCTGCTTGCATCAAAAGGAAAGAAAAATGCTCATGAACTGGCAAAGGAGATTGCCCTGAAAGCTGAAAAAGAAAAAAGGAGTATGTTTGATCTTATACGGGAAAACAGTGAATTTACTGAAATAGTCAATATGGATGCCTGGAAAATTCTTGAAGAAAATCCGGCAAACTACACAGGAAAGTCCATAGAGAGGGCTTTAGCTGTATCTTACTTATGGAGTTCCAGAGTTAATGAAATAAAAAAAGAATGTGAAGAATATCAAGAAGCAACCTTTTTTCTTGAATTGAAAAAATAAGAAGATTGTAAAACCCTCGACAGTCACCAGGGAAACGTATGCTATGGATGGAAAGAATACTGTTGATTTTCTAAGGAATGAAGATAAACCATCCGTTATTAAGATTATTGAAAAATATTAGAACAGTAATAATTTAAAGAAATAAACTAGAAGGAGCAGCCTGAAAAGGTATCCATATTTTTTGTAATTAAAAGCTTTTATTGAATACTTACCACGATTTTTTTCATAAAAAAAATATTTTATTCTTGACAGAGAAATAACTAATTATTATTTTTCCTATATATTTGATAGGTTATATAGGTTATTAAGAGAAAAAGAATATGTTTAGAATATCAACCAGAACGAGATACGGCCTTCGCGCACTTTTAGAACTCTCAAAGGATGAAAACGGAAAACCTGTAAACCTGCATAATATTGCAGAAAAGCAGAATATCTCTCATAAGTATCTAGAAAGCATATTTAAGCTTCTGAAAAACAACAATATAGTGAGGAGTGTTCTAGGACCCGGCGGAGGGTATCAACTAAAAATATCTCCTGATAAGTTAACATTATATAAAATTATTATGGCAATTGATGGGCCCTTTTCAACAACCGATTGTGTGATTGACCCTCTTACCTGTGAAAATACAGATTATTGTCCTGCCAGGATGTTTTGGGTCGAATTACAGGAAAATATTGTTCTTTTTCTAAAATCAAAAACCCTTAGAGATATTATGAACAAAAAGGCATTTAGGAGAAAGATTATAACTAAAGGAGATGAAATTGCCAATTACAGTCATAGCATTTAAATGAGGAATATTATGATAATACATATTACAGGATTATTGAAAGAGATATGGTATCTATTGAATGAAATGTCTCCTTATCTTCTATTTGGTTTTTTTAGTGCAGGTATTCTGCATATACTTATACCAAAAGAAAAGATATACAAACATTTTGCAAAGAATGATTTATCAGGGATTATAAAAGCCTCATTATTTGGTGTTCCGCTTCCTTTATGTTCATGTGGAGGTATACCAGTAGCAGCCCATCTTAGAAAAGAAGGAGCAGGGAAAAGTTCAACAATAGCTTTTTTAACTTCAACACCAACTACAGGTGTCGATTCGATTTTGGCTACATATTCATTATTAGGTCCACTATTTGCTATAATTAGACCAGTTTCCGCATTTACTGCTGGTATTCTTTCAGGTGTAGTAAGCAGCTTGTTTGAAAAAGATGAACATATAAATATATCTGAAAATTCTTCATGTACTATTTGCGATATTGATACACCTCATACTCATTCATTGTACTCTAAAATAAAAAAGATTATCAGCTACGGTTTTTTTGATTTAGTTAGTGATATATGGAAATGGCTTGCTATTGGAATACTTGTTGGCGGTATTTTATCTTATTTTGTACCAACTGATATAGTCCAAAAATATCTAGGTAATTCATTAATTTCCTATCCTCTTATGTTAGTAATTGCGATCCCTATGTATGTTTGCGCAACAGGCTCAATTCCCATTGCAGCTGCACTTATATTAAAAGGTATGACACCAGGAGCCGGACTAATTTTTTTATTTGCCGGGCCTGCAACAAATACAGCTACTTTATCCTTTGTAGCCGGAAAACTCGGTAAGAAATCACTTCTTGTTTATTTAACTACAATTATTACAACAGCTATAGCGTTCGGTCTGCTTATTGACTTTATCTGGTATTCTTATGGAAAAGATATCGGCTTTATAAGCGGCAAAATGGAGATGCTGCCGCAGTGGTTAAAAATAATATCATCGTGGTTTTTAATTACACTTGTATTAATTGCAGCACTCCCAAAAAGAGAAAAGGAGATTATATATATGGATATAGAATTAAAAGTTCCTGATATAACCTGTGCCCATTGTGTTAAGACTATTAAATCAGCTATCAGTAAAGTAAATGGTGTGAAGGATGTTGGTGTTAATATCAAAACCAAAACAGTTAAAGTCAAGGGAGATATTTCAAAAGAAAATGTTGTTTCTGTTATAAAAAAGTCAGGATATTCAGTAGAAGAAGAATAAGAATTTTAATTTAATAAGGCGATTAATCATGAAGAAGAAAGATACCTGTTAAATGTAAAACCGTTGGAATAAAAGGAGATATATTGCAGGAGGAATGGGTTTGAATGATTAGATGCTTAAATCGGATGAAATGTTTAAGGGAAGTTAATTGATGATTAAGAGATTAAAAGAGGATATTCAAACTGTATTTTCTAAAGACCCGGCTGCAAGAAGCATATTTGAGGTGATTTTCTGCTATCCAGGGCTTCATACTATTTGGTTACATAGAATAGCTCACTTTTTTTGGAAGCATAAGTTTCTATTTATAGGGAGATTTCTTTCCCATATAAGTCGATGGGTAACTGGAATAGAGATTCACCCAGGAGCAAAGATTGGCAGGCGTTTTTTTATTGACCATGGAATGGGTATAGTAATTGGAGAAACTGCAGAGATTGGGGATGATGTATTGATGTATCAGGGTGTGGTCTTAGGTGGTACCACTTTAAAGAAGAAAAAGCGTCATCCTACCCTGGGAAATAATGTAGTGGTGGGGGCAGGGGCTATAGTCCTGGGAGCAATAAATATTGGTACTGGAGCAAGAATCGGTGCAGGGAGTGTAGTTATCCATGATGTTCCTCCAGAGTCTACAGTATTTGGTGTACCCGGTAGGATTGGAAGGGGATTTTCAGCAAAAGAGATCAAAATATTAGAACATGGGAAACTTCCTGACCCAATAGCAGATGCTGTTCGGTTTGTTGTAAAACAGCAGGCGGAACTTGAAGAGAGAATAAAGAAGCTGGAGTCATTGGAAGGTATAACTATAGAAATAGATAAATATTTTGATAAGAAAAGAGAAATTATTGAAGAGCTCTCCTCGACATTGGGAGATTACTTCGAAGGAGCAGGTATTTGAAACTGTAGTATTTATATCATTAATTAAACTGGCAATCGTTATGTTTTTAAATTCCTTTATTATTATTTTTTCTATTTTCCTCAGCCTTCCTCTTAATATGCATTTATCACGATTTTCACACAAGTTTTTTCTGAACATACAGGATGATAATTCAATATTACCTTGAAATTGCTTAATTATATCTGTTATGTGTATATCTTTCGTGTCGGTTTTTATTCTAACCCCTCCCGCTATTCCTTCTTTTGATTCAATAAAGTTTTTCTTACATAATATTTGTAATATCTTTCTTAAAAACTGATAAGGAATTTTTTCGTTTTTCCCATATTTTACTTGTACCGATAAAGCATTCTTTATTTAAAGCCAGATAAATTAATGCTCTAATAGCATAATCTGTTTCTTTTGTTAATAACTGATACTGTAAAAGTATCAATTTTATTTTTTGTCAACCCTTTTTTCAGAAATCGATAAAAAAATCGAATAAACCATTTGACTGGGTACTTTTATTTATATATTATCCTATCAATATGATAATATTAGTAGGATGTTAATTATATCCTGATCATGATCAGGGCTGCTGAAAAAGAGGGATTTATTAAGAAGGATACCATTATTCTTGAGCCTACCAGCGGCAATACCGGTATTGCTTTGGCCTTTGTCTGCGCTGCTAAGGGTGTACAAACTTGTCCTTACTATGCCTGATACAATGAGCCTTGAAAGTAGAAGCCTTCTTAAAGCTTTTGGTACTGAGTTGATCCTGACCCCAGGCAGCGAAGGGATGAAAGGGGCGGTTAAAAAGGCAGAGGAATTAGCAAAAAATGATTCTCGATATTTTATTCCACAGCAATTTAAAAATCTGGCTAACCCGGAGATTCACCGCAAAACTACTGCTGAAGAAATCTGGAGGGATACTGAAGGCAAAGTGGAAATCCTGGTTGCTGGAGTTGGAACAGGAGGAACAATAACTGGGGTAGCAGAGGTAATTAAGAAAAGAAAGCCTGCCTTTCGCGCTATCGCTGTTGAGCCCAAGGACTCACCAGTTCTTTCTGGCGTAGAGCCTGGGGCACATAAGATACAGGGTATTGGTGCAGGTTTTGTACCTGATGTTCTAAGGATGGATTTGGTGGATGAAGTAATTAAAGTAAGTAATGAAGATGCTGCCCAGACTGCCAGAAGGTTAGCTAAGGAAGAAGGGTTGTTTATTGGAATTTCCTCTGGTGCTACAGCCTGGGCAGCAATCGAGGAAGGTAAAAGAAAAGAAAATAGGAACAAACTCATTGTTGTAGTTTTACCGGATACAGGTGAAAGGTATCTTTCTACAGAATTGTTTAAGGAAAGTTAAACTCTTGGGTTTTTCGAAAGGCAGGTGGTGGCGATGTTATGGATCATGCATGAGCCCCAAGGGAGCAGTTATTAATAAATAGTAGAAAAGGATAAATATCAATCAGGAGGTATAAAATGACAAAGACAATTCAAGAGATTAATGACAAAATTAAAAAAGGAAAGGCAGTGGTAATGAATGCCGAGGAGATAATTAACATTGTTGAAGAGAAAGGAGTAGAGAAAGCAGCTGAGGAGGTGGATGTAGTTACTACTGGCACATTTGGTCCGATGTGCTCTTCTGGCGCATATTTCAATATTGGACATACCAAACCAAAGATAAAGCTCGGTGGAGGTAGAGCATATCTCAATGATGTGCCCGTATATAGCGGCTTTGCTGCTGTGGATGTCTGTATTGGAGCAACTGCCTTACCTGATGATGACCCACTGAATAAGATATATCCAGGGGAGTTCAAATATGGTGGCGGCCATGCAATTGAAGATTTAGTAGTTGGGCAAGATTTAAAGTTTGTAGCTGCTGCCTATGGTACAGATTGTTATCCCAGGAAGAAGTTAGAAACCTGGATCAACATAAAGGACCTAAACGAGGCTGTGCTCTTTAATCCAAGGAATGCCTACCAGAATTACAATGTGGCAGTGAATCTCTCTGATAAGATTATCTATACTTATATGGGAGTACTTAAGCCAAAGTTAGGCAATGCTAACTACTGCAGCGCAGGACAACTTTCTCCGCTTTTGAATGATCCATATTATAATACAATTGGAATTGGCACAAGGATCTTCTTAGGGGGTGGTACTGGCTATGTAGTCTGGCAGGGGACTCAGCATAATCCTGGGGTTAAACGCAAAGAAAATGGTGTTCCTCAGGCGCCGGGCGGTACTTTAGCCGTCATGGGAGACCTCAAGCAGATGAAGCCGGAGTGGCTTGTAGGCACAACTATGCAAGGCTACGGAGTAACGCTTACCGTTGGTATTGGTATTCCAATTCCCATTCTCAATGAGGAGATATGCCGGTATACAGCAGTGAAAGATGAGGGGATATGGACACAGATAGTTGATTACAGCGATGCGTATCCTGAAGGGAAAAAGGAGAGCCTTGGTGAAATAAACTATGCCCAACTTATAAGTGGCACTATTGATATCCAGGGCAAGGAGGTTCCAACAGGCAACCTCTCAAGCTATATCAAGGCAGTTGAGATTGCTAATACCCTGAAGGAATGGATTAAGAAAGGGGATTTTCTCCTGAGTGAACCAGTAGCTTCTTTACCTGGTCCAGAGACTGGTTATACCTTTAAACCATTGAAGGAAAGGTCAATTATGATGTAAGAGGAAAAATGAAAGGCGTAGATTAACTGAAGTTCCTTTTCTACGCCTTTCCTTTACTCAGGTTCTGGAGGTGCAGAGGTGATTTCTAAAAGGATAGTTCTCCACTTTCCTCATAGACTTGTAGATCAGCCAATAGTGTGTAATCTGGTCAAGGATTATAATCTTGAGTTTAATATTCTTAAGGCCTATGTTACTCCCAGGGAAGAAGGCCTGATGGTT
>JAUVYC010000287.1 GCA_030603285.1 Spirochaetota bacterium | reverse complement strand
TCCAGAGGAGGAGCATCCAGCAGCATGTAGAGATTGGTGTTGTTGATTAACACGCCATTCTCATTTTCCCATGTAAGCTCCTTGTTCAACTTTTTATTTTCTATTTTCACTTCATCATCTTGTAGAAAATCTAAGGGGTTTTCTACCTCCTGCTCTTCCCTCTCTATAATAACTTTCACAGTTCTATAGCAGCCAGAAAACAAGATTACACTTAAAATAACCAGCCTGAATAGTATAAAGGTACGGATCTTCATCTCTTATCCTCCTTGCTTCACTAATATACTAAAATGCGCACCCCTCCCCTTCGTTGAATACAGCCTGTTTCAGCATCTTTATCAACTTTCAGCTTGTCTAAGGAGAGTTTTTCTTGTTTTTATTTGTCTTCCCTTAAGTTACTTCTCCTTAGACTTACCAATTCTATAATTGATAGGCAAAATTATATCTTCAGCTTGCCAGGTTTTCCCATTATGATAAAACATATAATTAATATGTATTTATTTCAAGGAGTCTTACATACCATGGAAAGTGTTTTCCCCTGTACAGGGGATTTGAGCTTGCCACAGCCATAAACAGGCTTCGGACTCTCTCAGTAAAAAAGAAGGCATGACTTCAATTAAAATGAAAAATATTTTTCTATTATTAAGGAGAAAGTGGAAATTTAGTTGACAGAATACAATAAAAAGTATATTATAACTATAGTCATGACTATGGTCATAATATAATAGGAAAGAAGATATCAATGAAGACAATATCTAAAGGTAAATTAAAAGCAAATATGCTCAAGATATTCAGGGAAATTGAGCAAACCGGTGAGGAACTGATAGTTACTGACCATAACAAAGCAGTTTTAATTATTCAGCCAATCGTAAAAAAGAAAAGTGTGCAGGAAGTTTTCGGCGATGTACAGGGTAAATTAATTTATTTGGAAGATATTAATACCCCTACAGAAGATGAATGGGGAGAAAAATAAATGCTATTACTTGACACAAGTGCTTTACTGTTTTGGTCATTGGACCCGGGTAAGCTTTCTGAAAAAGCACAAAAGCATATAAAGGAAACAGAAAATTTAATCATAAGCTCTATTTCAATCTGGGAAATCGGAATTAAAATAAAAAGAGAAAAATTGATCATTCCTTTAATGCTCAATGAGTTTGTTACCAGGTTAAAAAAAACTGGACAGGTGGAAATTATTCCGGTCGATGAAACGATCTGGATAAAAAACATTGAGCTTGAATGGGATCATGGAGATCCAGCAGACAGAACCATTGTAGCAACCGCGCTTATTCATGATTGCTCTCTTGTAACATCAGACAACATAATAACACAGTTTTACAGTAAAACGATATGGTAGTTAGTATTTAGTACCGTAATACTGAATGTGGCTTGTCCACATTAGTACCTTAATCCTGATTTTTTTGCCCAATAGGCAAGAAAATCTTTAAATCTTGAATGTGGATTGTCCACATCAGGGTATTTAAAGACATATTTCAGGAAAGCAACGGTATATAGATGTCTAAACCGGGAATGCAGTACAAAGTATTTTAACATGCCGCCGTGGGAGTTGAATTATATGCACGGGTTCATCGGGAGATAAAGAAAATGACACTGCGATGGATATTTCACCTGCGGGTGAGCCCAGGGTTCGTGACGAATTAATGGCGCATGGGATGCATGCAGCTTTAACGACAGCGTTATGGGATATGAGAGTGTTGTAAAAGACCACCTGCAAAGCAGGTGGCTTTTTCCAAGCCAAAAGGTTTTTAAAGGCATAGCCTTTGAATTAATCTTTTTAGAAATATTATAGACCTCCTCCCAAGGAGGTGGCTTCCTTTTGGCAGTGAAGGAAGTGTTCCCTGATTGCACCTATCATCAATGTGTGCTGCATGCAGGAAGGGATGCGAAGAGGATTG
The DNA here is from genome assembly GCA_030603285.1 of Spirochaetota bacterium. Classification (GTDB taxonomy): domain Bacteria; phylum Spirochaetota; class B62-G9; order B62-G9; family DRHN01; genus JAUVYC01. The sequence continues at coordinate 1,269 of JAUVYC010000287.1, read as the reverse complement.
TGTGGATTTCGCTGCCGAATAATAGAATTGATGAGCTGATCAATACAACCCACACTAATTTTAAAAACCTTTTTGGAATTAAGGATTGAAAAAATCCTCACTCACCCGACTACCTGTAAGTCATGGGTGGAGAGATTCATGCGCTTTGCCCCTGTCTCAGTCACGACCACGATGTCTTCAATGCGAATACCGAACCGACCCTGCAGGTAGATCCCGGGCTCAACGGAAAAAGCCATTCCCTCTTTAAGCTCAAGATCATTCCCATCATTTATATAGGGCTCTTCATGTACATCAAGGCCTATACCGTGACCTGTGCGGTGGATAAACCGTTCACCGTAGCCGGCCTTAGTTATCTCCTCGCGTGCTATACGGTCTACTTCCTGAGCTGTAATGCCAGGCCTTACCGCCTGAACGGCCATTTCTTGAGCCCTTTCGACAATCTCGTATACTGCCCTGACATCTTCGGAGGTGGCTTTACAGACGACAGTGCGCGTAATATCAGAGCAATACCCCTGATACCGGCATCCATAATCCAGGACAACCACATCTCCAGGCTCGATTTTTCTACGGCCGGCCCTGTAGTGCGGCAGGGCGCTGTTTGGCCCGGATGCCACAAGCGTCTCAAATGCGATCTTTTCAGAACCATGTTTTATCATCACTTCCTCTAAAGCTGCGGCAAGATCGAGCTCGGTCATTACTGTGATGTCTAACCCGACGATATTCTCAAAGGCCCTATCAGCCATCTCCCCTGCCCTCTCAAGACAGTTGATCTCATCCCATGTTTTCTGCATTCTCAGTGGCATCATGACCTGAGAGGCCAGTTCTAAACTGGCCTTTGGTAACACCTCCTTAAGCGTCAGGAGAAACGCTGCCCACATTCTGTCGTCTACGAGGACTCTTTCATCCCCCAAATCGAGCTCTGCCAGGGTCCTTTCCAGTAAATTTACCGGGCCATCCGAGTCTTTCCATATTCGGACATCCTGAACAGGTGATTCCTGTTTGATCTGCTGTCCGTAAAGCTCCGGGGCGAGGAATACAGGGTCTCCTTCACGGGGAACGAGAAGGAAAAGCAGGCGCTCACCGGGCTCATCATAGAAACCGCTCAGATAGAGCATATTCGAGCTGGGGAAGAGGGCCATCAAACCGAAATCTAATCCGGAAAGCATTTCCTGAGCCTTTTTCATCCTGCTCTGATAGATTTCCATTACTAATCTCCTTTCTCGGTGAGTAAAAATAGCATCGAAAGGAAAGCATTGACGGTTTTGGGTG
>JAUVYC010000067.1 GCA_030603285.1 Spirochaetota bacterium | reverse complement strand
AATGGTGTTATTCATGATTTTTTATCTCTGTAAAACTTTATTCCGGATAAAGCAATGCCTTATTTAATATTGGGAAAAATGTAGGAATAAAGGAGTGATAATAGTATTTATAGATTGAAAGTTTACTTGATTATATCTTACCACTAGTGTCCGGGTATAATTCAAATAATAACAGTTACTTACAAGAATCTACCGGTATAATTTTTAAACTAAAATGCATAAGTACTTGTATAATAAGCACTTGCATAAATTCATTCACAGTGAAGATCTGTAAAATAGTGTAGAAAACAAGCTGTAAATTGAGAAGTTTCATGACAATATCATTCAATACGAAAAAGATTATAATGCTCTATGTACTTTTATTTACAACAATTACGGAATCACTATTGAATAATATGATTACTAAATATTGCTTGATCTATTAGAGCAATTTCAAGTCGATAACAGTACTTTTTCGCTCTAACTTATTAATATTAAGCAAGTTATATGATTTTTAAAATCAATTAACCGGACAGCAGTGATATCTTACATAAAATTATTTTTCTATTGTTGTCAGCCCTTCGCGAATGGCGAATTTAGTGAGTCCTGCAATACTGTAGATATCAAGCTTATCCATAATTTTTTTACGGTGAGCCTCAATTGTACTTTTACTCACATAAAGAATTGAAGCAATCTCTTTTGTTGTTTTGCCTTCAGCTATCAGCTTAAGTACTTCACATTCTCTGTTTGTTAGCATAAAAGAATTCAAAGATATGTTATTTGATAGAGCACAAACGACCCCTTCGAGCATAATGTTAGCTATACCAGGATCTATGTAAATCTTGTTACTAATCACGGTCTGGATTGCATAGATAAGTTCCCTGGAAGAACTGCTCTTCAATAAATAGCCCAATGCTCCAGCTTTAAATGCTTCCATCACATAACGCTTATCATCATGAATCGATAGTACAACCACTTTGGTATTCCGGGATTCAGCAGTAATCTTACGAATAGCATCGATACCATTCAAATCCGGCATTGAAATATCCATTATGATAACATCAGGAGAATGTTTAGAAACGAGTTTTACCGCCATCTGTCCATTTTCTGCCTCGCCTACTATTTTCATATCTTGTTGTTTCTCAATCAGAGTATGAAGACCTTCAAGCACAATTTTATGATCGTCTGCAAGTATAATCCTTATAGCCATTTTATTTTCTCCTTATTCATTATCCTTTAATGGCAATACCATGGTTACTTTTGTTCCGTGCCATTGCTCTGATTCCACTTTAACTCGTCCTCCAATATAGTTTATTCGTTCAGAAATACTAAAGAGTCCGAATCCTGTGTTTTTGCTTTTTTGATAATTATTACTGGAGATGTTGAATCCTTTCCCATCATCTTCAACCATTATTTTTATATCTTTACCTGCCTTCATAATGGATACTTTTGTTTTTTTTGCCTCGGCATGCTTAATGACATTTATCAAAAGCTCACGAACCGCCTGAAAGAGCACGATATTTATATAACTATCCAATGGTTTTAGCTGCCCATCATTTTCAAAATCAATTCGAATACCGTACTGTGTATTTAGATGTTCAGAAAGCCACTCCAATGCTGCTTCGAGACCCAGCTCATAGAGTATTGGCGGGCTGAGATCAAATATCAACGTTTTTGTTTCTTTCATTGACTGCCCAATAAGGTCCCTGATTTCTTTGAGAGGCACAGCAAAACCGCCTGATTCGGTTAGTTCTATTAAATTCTCTAATTTATTATGGGATAAAGCCAAATTCTGACCAATACGGTCGTGAAGTTCTTTTGCAATACGTCGCCGTTCTTTTTCTTCAATCAGTGATAATTCCAATGCCATAGATCTGAGCCGATCTTGATACATGCTGATTTCTTCTTCAGCCATTTCACTCTTAGCTTTGTAAAGAGCCAATTCAACAGCAATTTTTAATTCTCTATCTTCAAATGGCTTAATAATATATCCAAATGGCTCTGTTATTTTCGCTCGCTCCAGCAATTCCTCATCAGCATAAGCAGTAAGATAGACAATCGGAATATTGAATTGGGTGCGTATTTGGCTTGCAGTTTCAACCCCATCCATCTCGCCCTTAAGCACAATGTCCATCAACACTAAATCAGGATTATTCTCTTTTACCTTTTTAATGGCTTCCTCTCCGGAAGAAACTATAGCGGATACAGCAAATCCCATCTTCTTCAATCCGCCTTGTATTTCCTCCGCAACAATCCTCTCATCTTCAACAATCAGGATTTGTGCTTTTCTCATTTTTCTATACTCCTCACTTTATACTTTGATTTACTAAACCTTATACGATATTCTGTTCCCACTTTCCTATTTAGCTCAATTTTACCATTAAGCTGATCTTCTGCCAATATCGTTACCAGATGCAAGCCCAGGGATTCCGTATTCCTAAAATCTAAGTCTTCTGGTATTCCTATACCATTATCACTAACTGTTAACTCCAGCTCATCTTCATTGATTGAACGAAAGGCTACTCTGATTTCCCCTTTTCTATCTTGCTGAAATGCGTATTTCAGGGAATTGGAAACCAGTTCATTGATAATCAATCCGCAGGGAATTGCATCCTCAAGCCCTAATGAAACATCCTCAATCTTTATCTTGTGTGATATCTTGCTGGTATTAATTCCATAGGATTTGAACAAGTTAGTTACAAAGGTCTTTACGTATCCATTAAGGTCAATATTAATGAAGTTCTTGGACTGGTAAAATTTCTCGTGAATAAGAGCCATAGATTTTATACGGTTTTTACTCTCTTTGAAGAACTCAAGTATCTGTTTGTCCTTGATTTTTTCGGACTGAAGCATAAGCAAGCTGATGATAACCTGCATATTGTTCTTGACTCGGTGGTGAATCTCTCGTAGAAGTATCTCTTTTTCTCTTAGCGATTTATTGATTTGTTCATTCACCTTCTTGCGCTCTGTGATATCCTCTGCGATTCCGGCGATGCGATAGACATTTCCAAGTCTGTTACGGATCGGAAAACCGCGAGCCCAAACCCAGCGTATCGACCCATCGGGACGAACGATCCGAAACTCCCCGTCGTACTTGCCTTGAATCATTTGCTCAGGGAAGAAGGCCGTGATCACACGCTCACGATCCTCGGGATGGATGGCATCCAGCCAACTTTTGGGATGCTCGTACAGGGTATCGCGTTTTTGACCCCATACTTCCTCATACGCATGACTGGTGTAGATCATCCGGTTGCCATCGGGGCTGACCATCGAGAGGACATCCCGGATGTTCTCCGCAAATTGGCGGAACTGCCCCTCGCTCTCCCGCAGCGCCTCCTCCGCCAGTTTGCGGTCGGTGATGTCTGAGACAATGATCCCAAGTCCATCCCCTGCTTTGAAAGCCCTCACATTTAAGTGTATATCTCCGGTTTTGGTTTCAGGAATTAAATCATCTATATAATAGGGTCTTCCGGTTTTTATTACTTCCAGATATTGTTCATACCTGCCTTTTTCTCTAATTGTAGGGTCAATTTCTAAAACATTTTTCCCAATTATTTCTTCTCTAGTTTTACCAAATGCCTTCAATGTGGCTTTGTTTACCTCAATATAATTTAACTCTGAATCTAAAAGGGTGAAGCTATCAGGTGACGATTCTATGAAACTTCTTAGCCTTTCTTCAATCTCCCGTAATGTCTCCTCCACCCGCACCCGCCCGGTGATGTCCATTATCATTCCTGATATGATATCCCCATCAAGAGTTGCACTTAAGAGTACATTCTTGAGTTTCCCTGTCTTTGTAAGAAATTCACATTCGAAATTGTTAACTTTACCTGCCTTCTTAAGATTTTTAATTAAAACCTCTCTGTCATTTTTGCCTTTGTGCCATGGCAGAACTCCATCTAACATGATTTCTTCAAGTGAGTCAAATTCAAGCATTTTTAACAAGGCTTCATTCATATAAAGGATATCACCTTTGAGATTTGTTTTATATATTCCTACAGGGGCATTGTCTACCAGGGCCCTGTATTTTTTCTCTGAATCCTCAAGCTTCTCTTCTGTAAGCTTGCGCATGGTGACATCTTCCGCGATTCCGGCGATGCGGTAGACATCTCCAAGTCTGTTACGGATCGGAAAACCGCGAGACCAAACCCAGCGTACCGTCCCATCGGGACGAACTACCCGAAACTCCACATCGTACTTGCCTTGAGTCAGTCTATCGGGGACGTAGGCCATGATTACACGCTCACGATCCTCGGGATGGATGGCATCCAGCCAACTTTTAGGATGCTCGTACAGAGTCCTGGGTTTTCGGCCCCATACTTCCTCATAAGCAGGGCTTGTGTAGATCATCCGGTTGCCATCAGGACTGCTCATCCAGAAGACTTCCCGGATGTTCTCCGTCAGTTGGCGGAACTGCCCCTCGCTCTCCTGCAGCGCCTCCTCTACCTGTTTGTGCTCGATGAAGTAATTTGACAGCTCGTCTCGTGAGACAGTGTTGATTTTTAGTTTTTCTGTCATCTGCTTGAATGCCCTTGAAAGCTGACCGATTTCATCCTTTGTGGCTTTGCCTGCCTTATAATCCAAATTACCAGAGCCTATAATAGCAATTACCTTTTCAAATTTCGCAATTGGTTTTACAACACTCCTGTTGATCCAGAGTGAAGTTATCAATATAAGCACAGTCAGGATTACAAGAAATGCAATAATCAGCAAATTGGCTATTTTTTGGGCAGTTACCAAATCTGCTTGAATCGCATCATGCAATTGAAAGGCAGCGGAATCCATCGCCTGTGAGCTCACCAGCAATAGAGCTGTTAATCTATCTTCCAGTTCCCATGTGATAGCTTTTTTTCCTTTACTGAGCCCCTGCTCTTTTTCGTAAATTGTAACCAGTTCGACAAAAGTATTTTTAACTCGTGTATGATTATAAATTATTTTGTCTAAAATGATTTTTTCCTCCGGGATTTTGAATTGTTCTCCTGTTAGAAGCTTACTTAAAGAATTATATTTTATCTGCCACTGCATGTGCGCTTGTTCTCCAGGATACAGCAAATACTCATGGGTAATGGTCTTAAGTTCAGCCATTCCTTTGACTATTTCAGTGGCTATTCTTTCTCTCTTACTCCCCTCATTCAATACCTTAACTGCTATAAAAAGAATCGAGCCAAGTGCGATGGCTATGACAATGGCTAATATCACATTAATCTGTAGTCTGGTTCTAATTCTCATCAGTATCTCTCCCTAATGTGGACAAGCCACATTCTTGATTATAAAAATATTTTCTTGCAAACTAAAGTTTGTACCTAAAAGGCAAGAAAATCAGTATTAAGGTACTAACGGATTATGGTAATCGATTCAGCTTTGATTGCGTCCAACCTGAAGCGTACCCGCAATTTCCTTCCAATTTTTAAATCTCCACTGCTATATCTTGCCTTTCTTCTCTATTGTTTTATACAAATGCCGCAGCCTTAAAATGAGTTGATCTTTTTACTTAATTTTCATCCCTCATAATAATGTCCTTTGGAGTTGCTAGAGACATAATTTTCATATCACTATTAATAGTCTAAGGCATCTTTTTTTTGATTTCAAGCATAATACACCCTCCGGTTATGGAATATCGGTGCTTAAAGGGATAAAACCATAGTATCAACTCATAAACAATACCATAAATATTCAAATCTCCATCTTTCTCAAAGGCAATTCATTCATGAATTTACCTGTTTCTTCCATACATTTCATGCCATCCGAGGTAGTCATACCTGTTAAACACATTTTATGGATTTCTTTTTTTAAACAAAACTGAAGAAATCTGGTTCCAATCTCTTACTTAGATTATCAACGTCTAATTATTTTTTCTGCCTTACTGCAGACCATCAACTTCAAAAAAATCTTACTTTATTAAATTGTTTCTTCTCATCGGGGTTACAAAATCACTCCCGTCCTTTCTCTTTTATTTAAATAGACTATTCCATGGGGTGCCGGTTTGCGGAAAATGGTTAATCAAAAGGTTTACTTTGTTGGAGGGAATGTACAAACAGATTAAAGAAAAGTCTTTCAACAGGTCTCCAAGTTATACGACGTTGCGGGTGGAGAAAATAGTGAAAACTTTTATTTAAAATTATTCCTCAAATTAATAAACTTGCTATTAATCAATCTTCCTTGATCTGGATTCTTTAGTTTTTTGATAACTTTCGGTAAGTCTTCTAAGAAAATTTTATGTAATTCATGATGAAATGAATATCCACTCAAATCTTCAAATATCTCTGAAAAAAGATGCACATATTTTATGTTTTTCCTGCCAAGATTTTTAACACCTTCATTATTTGGGCCAACAAGTAATATTAAATGACCTTCAATTTGAGATGCGCTATTATATATTTCACCATCTTGAGTTATAAAACTTTTAATGTGGTGTTTATTATTCCAAACTTCTCGTAGCGCCTTATTTATTCCGAAACCTCTATCACGTATGTAATCTTGACTTTTGACTTCGTATATAGCTTCAACAATATTTTTTTTGATAACACCAAAATCTAAATAACCTCCACCTTTTTTAGGTACAACCTTCATACCCTCGCAAAACCTGCAGAGTGGCTTGGAATTGTAAATCTCATTACTGATAATTCAGATATAACAAACATTTCTTTTATCGCAAGACCTGCTGTAATAACAGTCTTGCCAAGTTTCGTCAAATAGCATTTATACGTGAGGGTAACACGTTTAATAAGGCCATGAACCTTGATTCGTTTAAGTATCCTGACAATTGCACTGCTGCTTTTATCGGTGGAGTACACACAGAGGGATTTATTATATAGGCCATTGATGTTGAATTCCCCCAGTGCCAGGACTTCAAACAGTTTCTGGTAAGCAGAGCAGTAGAAGTTGAATCCCTTGTAGGAACACATTATTCGAATGATTCATAATGATAAAAGTTCTTTACTTATCACAATAGTTTACCAATTACTCTAAGCATTTATTCTTTCGCGCCTGTCTTCTTGAGCATATCGGCAATATTATCATGACCATTAGATTCTGCAAACATTAGGGCAGTGGTATTATTGTTGTCTTTCGCATGTACATCAGCACCGGCATCCAATAGGGCCTTCACAGATTTTTCAGACCCGCACTTTGCTGCACGCATCAATACATTGTAGCCTTTGTTGTCTGCCGCATTTAAATCAGCACCGGCATTAATAAAAATCTTAACTGCTGTATCGTTCCCGGTACCAGCCGCTATCATCAGTGCTGTCAGGCCATTGTCAGCTCTTGCATTGACATTTGCGCCGGCGTTGAGCAGGACTTTTACAGTTTCGGTATTACCAGATGATGCAGCAGCAATCAGGGCAGTATGACCATCATACCTTTTCGTATTCACGTCAGCACCAGCATCCAGCAATACTTTTACTACTCCAATATGGCCCTGAAATGCAGCAATTATGAAGGCTGTCTGGTTACGTCCGTCTTTAGCATCCGCATCAACGCCCGCATCCAGCAGGGCCTGTACAGTTTTGGCATGCCCGTGATATGCCGCCCGTGTCATGGGTGTCTTACCATCCTCATCTATGATTGGCATGTAAATACTATATTCCAGCAAAGCTTTAACGCTTTCTGTATCATCTATCTCTACAGCATCAATCAGGGCAACTGTTTTGTTTAACTCCTCAAGATTTGTAAGCCCATCTCCATCATGGTCTTCATCTCCATCCATAATCCCATCACCATCAGTATCCGCTAATTTCGAGTCTGTACTGAATATTTCAGTCTCACTTATATCACATAAACCATCCGCGTCCGAATCCACGTCCAGTGGAGAAGGCGGAGTGTGGGAAAATCCAATGGCAGGAATTACTCCTGCTACACATAAAGCAAGCATAACGGCAGCAGCGTGTCTCGCTATTGTCCCATGCCTCGACTGTATTCTTATCGTTTCAGTCCCAATTTGCCTAAGCCCAACCATGTTCAGAGTTAGCTCTTCAAGATTTTGCCTCAGCTTCTCACCCTGTGTGTAAAAAAGCGTACGGGACCAAGCTTCCTCCTCAAAGACAGCTTTTATCTTATTGCGGGTGCTTGAGTGAAGTTGATGGGGATCTGAAGAACAGACGTCAACAAGACTTTCGAGTAAATTCAGACTATTTCTGTTGATTTTCAGCCACCATGTGTGGATCTGTTTATGCAGTGCGTCAACTTCTTTTCCTTCGCAAAAATGCTTCATAATCTCCGAAAGATGTTCCATCCCGACGGCAAAATCCATCAAGTTGTCATCACCCCAACATCTCTTAAGAAAGTGTTTTTTTGCAGTGGTACATACAAGATCAGCTGCCGGGTCAAGCAAATGATAATTTCGCGCGAGGTAATTTCCCCTGGCTCGCCCTTCTTCAATCATCCGTCGCTCAATAGGAGTGCCTGCAAATGTTTCGACGCGGACAAAATATAGAGGATGATCAATGTGTTCTCTCATGAACGCAATGTCTGTCCGCATCGTATCTATGGTTGCATCCGGGTGAAATATCATTATTATGTACTGGGTAGAAATGCCAAGGTCTTTGCATATCTTAAGGGCTCTTTCAGCATCAGCAACAGTCTGTTTACGACCAATAGAAGATAACCCTGTTGAATTACCCGACTCTATGCCCAGGTACACCCGCAATAATCCCATCTCTTGCAACTTCTTGAAGACATCTCGATCAACTTCATGAGGACGGCATTTAATTGCCAATGCTATATCCTTGACTCCACGATTAGCAAGATCGCTTTCAAGAGCATCCAAACGCTGATAATTCTTCTTTACAGAAGAAACAAGAAAGTTGTCATCATGAAAAATGAACTGCCGTATACCCCGTTCATTATACAAAGTCGCCATCTCATCAGCTATGCTCTCAGTACTTCGTTGGCGGAAACGTTTTCCGGGCGCAAGTCTGTGAAGTGTGGTAATACAGCAATAATCACAGGAGCCAAAACATCCCCTGCTTCCAAGCATATAGGCAGTTGGCACTCCTGCAAGCAATCTTACAGAACCCCGTCGATCAGGAGGAGGAAGGCTATCTAAATCTTCGATGATTGGTCTCGGTTCAGTGAAATAGATGTCATTTCCATCACGGCAGGCAATACCTTTTATCTGCTGCAGTCGTTGATGGAGCTTATTACCAGCATCAGCAATATCAACGAGAGTTTGTTCTCCCTCATGAATGACGATTAAGTCGATTTCGGGGTGATGGTATAGTAGATCCTTCGCTGCACAAGATGCGAAGTGTCCACCAGCTATTATAACGAGTTCCGGTGATTCATTCTTAACCCTGCGTGCGAGCTCAAGAAACTCCCGTGCCCTTGACTGGAAACACATTGACAGCCCTATTATATCTGCCTCTAAGGCTGCAGAAACCACTGAATCCATATCAGCAGTACTGCTGAAAGGCGCTAAATCAACTTCGTGACCTGCAGCGAGGAGTGAGGATGACAGATATCTAATTGACAGGTTCTCCTCCTCTTCGGGACCAACAAGCAATATGTGCATTTGTTACCTCCTTATTTCTTTTAATCACAAGGCAATACCGAGATGCAGAGTTGCTGCAGCGGGTACACATAAACGATAAGCATACCAATGTTAAAGTAATGACTCCACAGTACTATTCTTGGGAACAATGACCTGGGCAATGGATTCAATCTCTTCTGTTCCAACGTTAATAATCTTTCCAAATATCACGACAGTTTTACCAGAATCAACGACTGATCCTGTTAAGATGTAATCTACTCCAAGCAATTTTCCAATTTCGATTGCGTTTGTAACATCAATAAGGTCCATTGAAGAAATCCCTTGCTCTTTGAGGATCACATTGACTCTTTCTCTATCTATAACCCGCATGTTTTCAAGTTTTTTAATTTCCTCCAATGCCATTTTATCGAGCAAAACTGTCAGGTCTGACTGTTTTCCTTCACCTGTCTTGAAAAATAAAATTGAGATAGAGCCTTCATCCTTCGATTCCAGGTCCAGTGTAATTTCACGGAACAGGTTTTTTATACGGTCCATGAGGGGCCGCTCCTGAACAGAAGGTGATATTTCCTCGTCAATAGTTATCTTTTTTAGTTCGGTGTCTGAAAGTCCCAAATCTTTTCCGAGAAGAGCAATATACTTATCCAGGACCTCAATCTCATTATCAAAACCTTTATTTTCCAATCTAAGTTTTACATTTTTTATTTCCTTCTTAATTGAGAGTGTGAGGTCTAAAGCCGGCTGAAGCTGATTTGTATAGTAAAGTTCTCCAATTTTTTTCAATGCCTGAGCATAGTGAAGCATGGTTCCGGATTGCAGAACCATTCCATTGGAAAAGCCCGTGACCGGTGATTCGAGTTCAACAAAGTTTACCTTCAGATAATATGGGTCCGGATAGTGTATTTTGCAGTTCAAATCAGTATATGAAAGCGAAAAACGAGCCAGGTTATTCTTTTGAGTTAAATCTATTGTGCTCTGAGGAAATATGCGTATCTGAGCTAAAATAGTTTCATAGTCGCGATGGTGCAAGGTGTCCAGGAAATAATGAATTGTGTTTCCTTCTATCCTGTTGCCATAACCCCACGTTCCCAGTATTTCCACATCCTGCAGGAACTCCAATTTCATGCTCAGGTTACGGGCTGTCGGGACAAAAGTTCTGTCAAGGTCACTTCCAAAGGTTTTTTCCATCTCCTCCCTGCTTGAGATAAACCGTGAGCTGCCTCCACCCTTATCAGCCAGGCCCCTCATTAATTCAAGATTATAGTTTGCTCCAACCCCGATAGTTGAAAGATTGATATACATTTTTTTAAATTTTTCTACAATCTGAAAAACCCCTGACGCCTCTTCCGCTCCCGATATCACACCATCTGACAGAAACAAGACTCTGTTGGAATAATCCTTACGGAAATTGGCCTCTACTTGCTTGTAACCAAGCATAACCCCTGCCTCCAGATTGTCCCCTCCGCCAGGTATTATGGAATACACTGCATCTTTGAACATCATACGCTCATGTATCGATCTCATCTGTG
>JAUVYC010000169.1 GCA_030603285.1 Spirochaetota bacterium | reverse complement strand
AAATGAACCACTTATTAAAGAAAAAAGCGATTTAAAGAATCTTAAGCCTCCCTACCCCGGGGAAGATGGCAGGATGCCTTTTGTAATAGAGGTCCTAAAGGAGTATCAAAAGATCGGTATTAGACCAAAGCTACACCGCTCCATGTCGTTCACAGGGCCCTTTACTTTGGCTGCTACGCTGAGAGGTGTGGAAAATTTCCTGATAGATACCATCCAGGACCCCGGCTTTGCTCATGACCTTCTGTTTTTCGTGACCGAGGATATATTAAAACCCTGGATTAAAGTGATGAAAGAGGTGAACAAGTTGGATAATTACATAGTTGGAGGTGCTGATGCTCTAGCCTCGCCACCTAATATGAACACTGATGGGCTGGAGGAGTTTGCTATCAACTATCTCCTGAAGTTGAGGGAGAGCTTTAAGGATGAAGCTGTAATTCAGAACTGGTGGGGTGAAAAATACGTGAAGAAGCCGGAAGAGCTTTTAAAGCTTAAACTGGTAGCATCACCTGAGATCATTTTAGGACAGGATCCGGATATTGAGAAGGTTGGCCCCCAAATTTATAAGAATTTTGCAAAGGGCCATGATGTACCTTTAGTTCTAGGGGTAGGAGCAGGATTCTTGATGAGAGCTGCACCAGATGAAATTAGGCAGAGAATCAAAAGGTATGCTGAAGCAGGTAAGGAAGGAGGCAAGTTCTTGCTGTATCTATGCAATGTGGGGGCGAATACCCCTAAAGAGAACCTTGATACAGCAGTCGAGGCTGTGCGTGAGTATGGAGGGTGGTGAAATTTCGTTAATCTGGGGGCAATTCATGAATTGCCCCTACATTAAAATGCTATTTATAAAAAAAATGGCAAGGCGGCCCATTGGGTCGCCCTTGCCGGCTTTATCGAATAAACTCTTTTACAGTCTCAGCGATTTGCCCGGCCTGAAGCCCATAAAGACCAAGAAGCTTTTCATAAGGCCCGTTGCCCCCAAACTGGTCATCCACCCCGATCATTTTCAACGGAGCAGGATATTCCAGGGCAAGCACTTCAGCCACAGCACTACCCAGGCCGCCATGAAGATAGTGTTCTTCTACTGTAACAATTTTTCTCGTTTCTTTTGCAGCTTTTATAAGAAGGTCGTGGTCTATCGGTTTTATTGTGTGCATATTTATTAAACTTGCATGGATGCCGTCTTTTTCTAAAATTTCAGCAGCATCAAAAGCTTTTGAAAGAACGGTCCCTGTTCCAATTATGGTCACATCATTTCCCTCTTTCATTACAACACCTTTTCCGAATTCAAACCGGTAATCTTCATTATATAGGATAGGCATTGCCGGGCTTCCGATCCTCATATATATGGGGCCTTTATGTTCTGCTGCTGAATGGACTGCTTTCTTAATTTCAACAGGATCTCCAGGATTGATTATCACAACACCGGGAATGGTGCGGATAATTGCGATATCATCAAGGGATTGATGTGTTGCACCGAGGGTTGAATATGTCAACCCTGCGCATCGCCCGACTACCTTTACATTTTGCCGCATGTAGCCAAGGTCGTTTCGAAACATCTCAAAGGGGCGGGCGGTTACAAAGGGAGCAATTGCTACAACAAAAGGTATTTTACCGGTTGTGGCAAGTCCGGACGCAAACCCGATGACTCCCTGTTCCATGATTCCGAATTCGAGGTGCCTTGATGGAAATTTTTCTTTAAATGGTGCAAGACCTGAACCGCTTGAACTGTCAGCCGACAAAGCTATAACATTTGAATATTTTTCCCCAACTTCAACAAGAGCTTCACCGAAGGTTTTTCGTGGATCTTTCGATTCACTCATATACCGATTCTCCTTCCCAACTCATTTAAATCCTGGTCAGCAAGCTGAAATTCTTCGGGAGTTGCCTTCCAGTAATGATAATTGACCCTGTCTTCAGCAAAGGATAGCCCTTTGGACTTCACTGTGTTTGCAATGATCACAGAAGGTTTTCTATTTTCAAAGGGTATATCAGTGCCATTTTCGACAATCTGTTTTAAGTCATGGCCGTTAATTTCTCGCACACACCAGCCAAAGGCTTCCCACCTTTTATAGAGCGGTTCATAATTCATAACTTCTGTGGTTCTACCGCTGATCTGAAGTGTGTTCCTGTCTACAAAAACAAGGAGATTATCCAGTTTATAATGGCTGGAAGCTGCAGCAGCCTCCCAGTTGGAGCCTTCGGCAAGCTCACCATCACCCATAAGCACGTAGACTTTTGAATCCAGCCCATCCATCTTCAATCCGATGGCCATGCCGCCTGCGATTGAAAGGCCGTGGCCCAGAGCACCGGTATTTGTTTCTATTCCAGGGAGTTTATACATATCAGGATGGCCCGGCAGTTTAGAGCCCAGAGAACCATAGGTATCGAGTATCGATTCATTAAAAAACCCCATTTCTGCAAGAACAGCATAAAGGGCAAGGCATTTATGGCCGGCAGACAAAACAAAACGGTCCCTCTTCCTCCAACCCGGATTTTGAGGATTCACCTTCATAATCTTGAAATAAAGTGCTGCAATAATATCCGCAGCAGACAAAGCCCCGCCCAGGTGGCCAGCCTTTCCTGCCTTTATCATGCGCACAACATTTTTCCTGATTTTTAATGCAATTTGTTCCAAATACAGTTCTTCATCATCATTGAGTTTATGCATTTATACTTGCCCTTATTAATTTTAAAATTATTTCTCGTGTTCTTTTGCATATTCGCAGATACGCTGAATTTTAGGCTCTGACCTCCCGCCTGGCGTATATTCTGATTTCATCCAGGTGCTTACAAGACTTTTCGCAAGTTCCGGACCAACGACCTGCGCACCCATAGTCATAATATTGGCGTTGTTGCTTTTCCGTGATCTCTCTGTAGAATAAACGTCGGAGCAGAGAGCGGCATATGCTCCGGGCACCTTGTTCGCAGTGATACTCATCCCGATTCCTGTACCGCACACAAGGATACCCCTGTCATGTTTACCGCTTGCAACAGCTTCAGCAACCTTAATAGCAACGTTTGCATAAACAGGGTCATCACTACCGTAGTCTTCATATTCATATCCGAGATCAGTGAGCTGTTTTTTTATCACCTCTTTCATCCCGGTTGCATTTGGATCTGCTCCGAGTGCCACAGGTTTCATTGTTTTCCCTCCTGAACAGATGGATTCCGGCCATACATTAACAAATAATTAACGAAAAATAAGTGAAAAAGTATTTAGGGTCAAGGGTATTATGTGATTGTATCATTTCATCGGTTTGTACCTTAATAACAATTTTCTTGCTTTTTTGGCACAAACTTTAGTTTGCAGGAAAATATCTTTAAAATCAAGAATGCGGCTTGTCCGCATTAGTACCTTAATACTGATTTTCTTGCACAATAGGCACAAACTTTAGTTTGCAAGAAAATATCTTTATAATCTTGAAGGTGGCTTGTCCACATCAGGTTATACCCTTTATAAAACTTTTCATCTTGTAATAATGTGAACCTTTCCAGTAAATATTTTTACATGACACGCATTGATAAAATTCATTATAATATTTTTTT
Organism: Spirochaetota bacterium; assembly: GCA_030603285.1. Lineage (GTDB taxonomy): Bacteria > Spirochaetota > B62-G9 > B62-G9 > DRHN01 > JAUVYC01. The sequence goes on along the minus strand of JAUVYC010000169.1, from coordinate 2,548 downwards.
GTTTTATGCTGTAAATTGTCACTGATGGACTCTTTTTTTATTTTCTTTATTATTCCGTTGCAGGCCATACATCGATGAAATGGCTTAATACTCGAATAAAGATCGAAGTGATTTATCATTTCAGTTAATTGTTTTTTGGGGCTTTGAGACCTGATCCAGTAACCACGGGCAACATCCTTAATTTTTAGAATTCCAAGATCTCTCGTTAAAATAATTCGTTTTTCAGCATTTGATGTCCGGACAATTTCGATATCACTGTAATTATTTTTATAAAGAGCATTAAAACCAAGCATGCGGAGTAGTTTTGCTAACTTCCCAAGGTGAACATCCAGGATATATTTTGGCTCACGCAAAGGCCTTTTTCTTAAATGAGTAACATTTGAGATATCCATGGTTTCAAAAACCGGATATACCGATAATATATCCCCATCTTTTAATTGATATGAAAATCTGACAGATTTACTGTTTACAAGTATAAGGTCAACCTCTGTATGTGGAACCCCTATAGCTTCTATTGCATCCTTTACTGAAGGGTTCCCGTTAAAACTATAAAGGAAAAAAGATTTCTTTTTTGCTGTGGGAAGAAAATCGTTGAGCTCTTCATAAAAACGAAAGAATGCTTTGTTAAGTTTCATATTCTTTAATTTTATTTATGTAATGTGGCTGGTGTAATTAGCTAAATATAATACTATTTATAGTACAACATCGGTGCTGTCGATGATAGAACATAATTGACAAATGATAAAAAAAAGTTTATCATTTTTTTAATAAGGAAGGAGATTAATTTTTGATTTACCAGAAAGGGTATGATGCATTATTGAAAATCTGCAAACAAATTACTACTCACAGGCAAAAAATAGCTAAACCCAAAATTGAAGAATTAATTTATAAGCATATAGATATACATATCTCGAATGAAGACCTGCTGTCACATTTAATCAGTGAGTCTCTTTTAAAGCGGATCGACCGGCAGCTCCTGGAGAGTAAGAATATCTATATACAGCATTTTGACATACCTCAGATCACATTGTTTTACAGCATGGCTAAAGCTATCCCATTTGTATCTGCAGGACATCACGCTGCAAATCAATATTTGGCAGAGGTAATGGGGAATTTAGAAGCTGCGTCACTTTTTGAGATTGGCATTGGAAAGGGCCTCCAGGTAAAAAACCTGCTCAATTTGCTGAAAGAAGGAAAAAACAGGCTGGAAACAGTTAATATCATTGCTTTAGATCCGGATAAAAGAAATCTTGAAGAGTCTAAAGTATTACTGGACCATATACAGAAAGAACTTCACTTTACCCTGCACTATTATTCCTTTCACAAGATGATTGAAGAGTTTACTGACCGGGATTATGAGTATATAAAAGAGATAGGGAGGGATACTGTCGTTATTAATTCTGCTTTTACCCTTCACCATACCTCCCACCCTATTAACGACCATGCATGCCGGACAAATCTTCTAAAAAAGTTGGCACAATTAAAACCCCTGGTTTTTACCCTAATTGAGCCCAACTCCAATCATGATATAGAAGATTTATCAAAGCGCTTTCACCATAGCTGGGAGCATTTCGGCAAAGTATTCAAGTTAATTGATGAGTCAAATATCGATGAGTCTCATAAATTTTCAATAAAAGAGAAATTTTTTGGCCGCGAAATCAGGGATATATTCGGTGTGAGTGATTATTTTCGATCTGAACGTCATGAGCTTTACGATTCGTGGCTGCTCAGATTGAGTAAAGCAGGATTCAAGCCTATTGATTATCATGATATAAAAGTAGAACTTCCGCAATATTGCAGCTATTCAATCTCAGATGGCCTGATTAGAATGAACTATGATAATACAACAGTTGTTGCCGTGTTTGGTTATACTCTTTAGTACTAAGAATTGAAAGGAGATAAAAATGAGCGGTGCAAAAAGGGAAGAATTGAAAGTTTTTGGCGCGTTAATTCACGGTTTTGCCCAGGCTTGTATCAATTTAAATATTGTAGCAGGTTCTAAGGCCAGCAGTTTAATCAGTGATATAGATGTGAACGAATGGTATCCATTTGAGCGCCTTAAAAAACTGTTTGAAATGGTGATTGAGTCATACGAGAATGCAGCGCCAATTTTGGAGAGGGTGGGTATGGAAATGATGCTGACCTGGTACAATTACGGGCCGGGGAAGCAGATAATTAAAAAAGGAGTCGATTTTTTATATTTTCAGAGCGGTTCTCAGGGCTATGAGAGTGTAGTAAAAGGGCCAAAGGATCTTGTAGGAAGTTTTACTTTAGTAGAAATCGATGAAACGAAGGGCAAAGCTTTAATTCACAGCACTACTCCATTTATTAAAGATCAGGAGCGTGGTGTAATAATCGGCGGGATGTCTGCGCCCGGCGATCTTGATTATATTGACGTGAAAAATGATGAAGATGAACACTATTTTAAAATAGAATTTTGCTGATATTGTAGTATTTTACACTATACATGGAGGAATGAAATGAGTTTTGAAGATATATTAAAATCTAATACACCTCCCCAAAAAGATGATCTGACCGATGAGGATCT
>JAUVYC010000064.1 GCA_030603285.1 Spirochaetota bacterium | reverse complement strand
GGTAATCCGGAATGTTATCAAGAAAAATTTTATGAACAGCCAGAACGATTTCCTCAATCCCACCCGCAAGATTTAACGCAAACTCTCTATTCAGCACTTCCCCGGCCACTGTGGTTTCTGCCTTCTCCGTCCTGATATCCTCAATATTATGCATAACCTTCAATATTGTGACAGCAAGCACATTAAAATCAACGGGCTTGGGAATATAATCATTAATGCCTGCTTGTATACAGCGCTCCCTGACACCTTTTATAGCGTGGGCCGTCATTGCAATGATAGGAACAATGCAGTTACCCTCACCAGCCTCACCACTTCGTATACGGCGGGCCGCCTCAAGCCCATCCATCTCGGGCATCTCAAGATCCATGAAAACAAGATCAAACTTCCGCTTGGAAAGAGCTTCAAGGGCTTTCTTCCCATCGGCAGCGTTCACCACACTGTGCCCCAAACGCCGAAGCATGGCATCTGCTACCTCGACATTCACAGGGTTGTCCTCAGCCAGGAGGATTTTTAAAGGTCTTACACCCTCTCCTGAAGCCAGGAAATCTTTTTTCTCTTTAAACTGTACACTTGCCCTGTCTCCAGGTTCAGAAAAGACGGTGAACGAAAAATCACTACCCCTGTCAGGCAAACTCTCAACCCATATCTTTCCCCCCATCAATTCAACAAGCTGTCTGCTTATAGCAAGCCCGAGCCCCGTTCCACTGTACTTCCTGGTAAATGTGCCATCAGCCTGCTGGAAACTCTCAAAAATCTTCTCCTGCCTGTCCTGTGAAATTCCAATACCTGTATCTTTCACAGAAAAAAGCAGGCATACCTTCCCCTCATTTTTTGAAATCTTTTCATCCTCAGGTGCATAGGGCTTTACCCTAACAGTGACACCTCCTTCCTGCGTGAACTTTATGGCATTACTGACCAGATTATAAATGATCTGTCTGAGCCTCCAGGGATCCCCTTTCAGATACGTGGGTGTACCGGAAGCAATATTGAGTCTGAGTGACAACTCCTTATTTCGTGCCTGTACCCGCAGCGTCTTTACCGTTTCTCGCAGTACTGCATTCAAATTAAAATCAATATGTTCCAAACCGAGTTTTCCGGCTTCTATCCTGGAGAAATCAAGGATATCGTTGATGACCGTCATGAGGTGGTCTGCAGAGTCTTTAACTGCTCTCAGATAATCCTGCTGCTCATCGCTCAAACCCGTGTGCAGAGCAAGATCGGTCATACCGACAATGGCATTCATGGGCGTGCGAATCTCGTGGCTCATCTTCGCAAGGAATTCACTCTTGGCACGGCTTGCTGCTTCAGCCGCTACTTTCGCTTTTCGTAGGTCCTTTTCCATTATTTCCCGCGCGGTAAGATCAAGCGTAAAGATAAATACTCTAGAAAATGTTTCCCTATCGTCATCTTTAACAGCCCATTTTAACAGAATAGGTTTTTTTACACCCTTTAAAGTTCGATTGATAATTTCAATTTCATATTCCATTTTTTCTTCAGCAATAAAAGCAAGTTCTTCTATAAACGAACCGTACGATTCCTCACCTAAAACAGTACTTAAACCCTTTAACAATTCTTCTTTATTTCTGGCTCCGTACAGCTCCAAAACGGCCCTGTTCATATCGACTATCTTTACCATATTTATACATTTAACAACAGCTTCGGGGTTGTTTTTAAAATATGCCCTGAAATCTTTGACACCTGAGTTTCTTAAATTGTTCAGAAATGTCTTAACCCCGGAGAAATCTTCTTCCCAGAGAGGAATAGGAGATTCTTCAAAGAGATTGCGGAAGTGCTGCTCACTTTCCAGTAACGCTTTCTCTGCTCGCCTGCGCTCGTCGATCTCCCTCTGGAGCCGTTCATTTGATTGCTTTAATGCCCGGTTCCGCTTCTCCACAATTTCCTCAAGATGTTCACGGTATTTATATAATTCATTCTCCGCACTCCCGTGCTCAATCACTTCCAACTCTAATAATTTTTTATCCCGACGTGCCTTGAGACCGAACAGCGTAAGAGCGATTGAAAAAATAATCCCTGCCGCTACCACCGCTGTCATTACAGTGATAATCAGCATGTCACGCTTTGAGTAACCGGCAAGAATTTTTTCGCCCCACCATTTTTTATAGATACGGTCATATTCACCACTTTCCCGCACCCTCCTGATGCCCTCATTCAATAATTGCAGTATCTCTTTATTGCCCTCTTTTACTATCATTGAATAGGTCAAAGTCCTTAAGGGTTCGCCGGTTATCTTTATTTTGTCCGTTAACCTCAGCTCTTGAGCAAGATAAAGAACAATCTGTTTTGGATATACAAATGCATCCACTCCCCTTTCAACAAGATGATAAACTCCTTCAATGGGAGTATCCACTGCATGACAGTCAATCTCGGGAAACTCTTTTAAATAAATGTGCGAAATATGCCCCCTTACGCATGCTACTTTTTTCCTTTTAAGAGAATTAAAGTCCGTTATATCCCATTGATCTGAGTGTACAAAGATCACCTCCTGCATTTCAAGAATGGGGTCGCTGTAGTCAAGATACTCATCTCTATCCGCTGTGTATGCTGCGTCATGATTGAAATCGTCTTCACCTGAATATATCCACAAAAGATCTTCGGCCCTTTTTTTCGCGTGATGAACGTATGTTACTTTGCCGCCGACCGCCTTTATTACGGCGGTTGATAGCTCTCTGCCGAAACCGGTTAGATTCCCATCTTCGTCAAGGAAATTTATCGGCGGAAAATTATTTAATGAAGCACACACAAAGCTCTGTGAGTTATATGTTGCATCTTGGGCGTTTAATGATTGGGCACTTACAATCACCACTAAAAATAAGATCGGTATCAAAATGCTTAACCGCGACATTATATCTTTTGATTGTGAAATTAAGTATTTATGCAATATATAACTCACTTTCGCAAGTTAAAAACACGTTTTTTTCGAATTATGATTTTGATAATTGCTTGTTCTACTTACATTTATTATAATTCAATAAATCATGGTTTTCAATTTTTTCATAAATAGTCTCTTAATACTCTTATCGAGTTTTTTAATCTCCCCAAAGTTTCTTTTTAAACTCTCTGTAATTAAAATTAGCAGGAAAAGCATGCGCAGATAGTGTGGTTTTTCGATCTGATAAAAATACTAAACAACGGTTTATTTACCTGATATGGTAATCCCTGAAGTCAAAAGCCACGGAAGAATCTTATCGCCATAATTAACCCTTTCTTTTGAAATAGACTTGATGTTCATGAACAGTTCTGTAAGGTTGCCTGAAATCATGGTTTCGTTAGTTGGATATTTTATTTCACCATCTTCTATGTAATAACTGTTTTTTGCAACTCCCGAAAAATCACCGTTATCATTTGGATAACCTCCGGAGAATCTGCACAGGAGCAGTCCCCTTTTTACTGATTTTACCATATCGTCAAAAGATTGGTCTCCAGGATCAACAACATAGACATTTCCGCTATTGACAGCACGTTCCCTGACTGTCTTATTCGCACCATAAAGAGAAAGGAGGAAGCTTTTAAGAACTCCTTTTTCTATTATGGTGCTGTCCTTTGCTTCAAAACCATCTGGCGTGACAAAATAGTTATCTGCAATCTCGCCCGATATCGGCCTTGAATACAGGGTAAACCCGGAATCAGCAACCTGCTCGTTCAACTTATCCTTGAAAACGCTTGTTCCGGAAATAATAGGAACATCCCTCAGAAATATACCTGTGAAGTAATCTATGAATTCAGCAAGGCTGTCAGGTGTAATAATGATATCGCCTGTAAACTTTTCGTTTACGGCATTGAGCTCAAGCTGTTCAGATGACTGTTTTAAAAGGAGGTTAATTGTCCCGTAATCCAGAAATTCTTTTTCAAGCTCTCTGGTAGAAAAACCGCTGTAATTGAAAGAAGAAGTCCTTTCCTCATCCTTCGATGTAAACATTGCTATAAAATTGTAAATACCTTTTGATGTAGTAAAATCAACGCCGTTGGAGTTCATAAAATAGGAATTCAGGTGGGTGAAATCCAGGATTGCCAATTCAAGAATGGTTTTCGGATACTTCTCCTTTACTGATTCGACAAAGGTTTGTAACCGGTTAAACATCCTGTCAATATCCGGCTCCTTACTCCCTGAATAGAACCTCTTCGACTCCTGCTTTTCAGCAATATCGTAAGCATTATCGAACTGGGATGAGGTTGCAATTTCAAGAGCATCAGCCGCAGCCTGTTCAATTGAATCTTTGTCTGTTTTGTTTGAGCGCGTAATTCCCTCTCTATTATCCTTTATTGCTTTATAATTCATGTTGGAGTCATACGTTGTTCGAATAAGGGAAAATTTACCGGCTTCAACATTCAGTTCGCGCTTTTCACTTTTTGCGAGCACACACTGGGCTTTGTCAGCACCTGCTTTAATAAGACAACTCAGACCATACCGCCCTATTTCCCTGTTGTTCATTTTATCTTCCTCCTACATTAACCTTACATTTAATCGCCGGGCCGCCTAACCCGACCGGGATGGGCTGTTTTTTACCGCACATTCCACCATTCGACCAGCTCATATCGTCCGAAACCATAGTTACTGTTTTAAGCATATCAAATGCAACCCCTGAAATCGTAGTATCTTTTATTGCCTTTCCCAGTTTACCGTTTTTAATCTCATAACCAAGCGGAACACCGAACATGAACTCGGAGGTTGAGTCCGCCTGACCGTTCCCCGGTTTCATGAGATAATATCCGTCTCCTATGGATGCAATCATTTCCTCAAGGTGGCTTTCGCCGGGTAAAATTGCAGTGTTTCTCATCCGGATAAGCGGCTCGTCAGAGAACTGGTATGCTCGAGCATTCCCTGTTGGTTTTGCGTCAAAGTGATTTGCGCTCTCTTTGTTATGCATGAAGCATTTAAGGACACCTTTCTCGATTATAACTGCGTCTTCAGCTTTTATACCTTCATCGTCAACATAAACCGGAACAGGACATGTCCCTCCCATTGCTGTGTGTGCAAAATCTACAAGTGTAACAAGATCACTTGCAACCTCTTTACCCATATAATCACCTGCAACAGACCCGCCAAGCACCAGGTCTGCCTCTGTCGTATGTCCTATTGCCTCATGTGCAAGAATTCCTGCAAGGGCAGCATCAAGGACACAGGGCCTTACCCCGGCATTTGAAAACACGCCCTCCCGCTTGTTCATAAGATGCTCATATATTTTGTCAACTTTCTGATATAGTTCAGAAGCAGAGTTATAGAGATCCTCGAACTGTCCAAGACCGCCGGTTACATCATATAATTCTACAGGGTGGCCATCCTTTTCAGTTGAAAGTCTGATTATAAAGTTTGTTCTCGGTATCATGGAGAAAAATGAAGACCCTGATGATGTGATAACTGATTTCTCCATATCAAGGCATCGTAAAACAACAATTCTGCTTGTAAGAGATGGATATTTATTATCGATATAGGTATCAAGTTCCTTTACGAAATCAACCAGCTCCTTCTGGCTACGCCTTACATTCCTGGTTGCGAAATCATTTTCAGCCAATGTTTTATCATCAGGAAGCGGTTTTTCTGATTTTTTTACTCTGGAATCCAGATACAGGGCATTATCCGTTGCCGATTTAATTACTGATTTTGCTGTATCAGGATTCAAATCCGGGTTAGAGGAAAAACCCCAGGATCCACTTTTATAGACCCGGGCTGAAACCCCGCTTGTGGCATTGATTTCATTTCTCATGAGGTTTCCCTTAACATAAGCGATATTTATCTCCCTATTTTCCTGCATCCTGAGCTCCGTATACTCTTTAAAAAATTGAGAGTAATAGTTAGAACAGGAGCTTAAGTCTTTCACTATCATTAATCGCCTTCCTTGAACTTATTCCAGTTTCCTTACTTCATATACTCCATTATCTACATAAATATAAATAGTGGTACTTGAATAACTCTTAAAGGGAACAGATATACTATCCCCGCCAGTATTTTCTGCATTGTAAATTTCTCTATCGCCAATCCTGTCTTTCACAACAATTCTTACAAGCACCTTATCAAACTCCGGAGGGACATCAAAATTCAGAACCCTTGCATACAGTTTTTCCTTTTCTTTTTCAGACGGTAAATATCCAACGCGGAAGGTCACTGTATCATTTCTATTCACAAGTGTCCCTTCAGACGGATCCTGCATCATAATGAGACCATTCTGGGAAGGATCAATAATTTCTTCAGTAACAACTTGTACAATTACTCCCCTTAAGGCAAGAAACTGCATAATTTCATTGACATTTTCTCCTGCATAGTTTTTTAATCTAAAAACCTGGATTTCCTTCCCCCTGCTGATCACAAGGTCTATATTTTCTACATACGGTATAGGTGTGTTAGGCGGTGGAAACTGGCCAATAATCGTTCCCTGGGGAGATTCAGATATCACATGGGTAATGTTTCCTATTTTAATCGTTTTTCCCTGAAATGAAAATATCTCCTGCAGCCTGTTCTGTACATACGCTATTGTTTTTCCAGTATAATCTTCAACTATAGATACAATGGGGCCTTTGCTCACAATTAACTTTATATCTTTCCCCTCTCTTACTATGCTTCCTGCTTCCGGATTCTGTTCGACAATAATATTTTTTTGGTAATCGCTAAAATATCTCGGATCAATTATGGCCTTCAGTCTTTTTTTCTGGAGGATGATCAGTCCTTCTATCAGCTCTTCATCTGTAACCCTGGGGACAGTAACTTCCGGGGGGCCCTTTTTTACCAACCAGAAAACAAGGGAAGAAACAAATATAAATACAACTATAAAAATGAATAATATAATGATGACATTTCTAATTATTATCCTTGATTTAGTGGCTACATAATTATTAAATAAACGAAAAATATTATTTGTTTTTCTAAAAAAAATCCCGCCGTGATATTTATCACCGTGATCTTGATCACCGTGATCTTTTTCATTCGAACTCATTCATATTCTCGATTCATTATTTTACTATCTGGTGTGTATCTTCACCTTTAAATGCTTTGAGTAATAATTTATAACAGCTCAATTGAAAATAATCAACTTTTTATTACACCGTACCCGGACCCAGCACTTTCCCTTCAAGGTTTCTATAGCCGTTCATGAAATCCCTGTAATTCATCCTTTTTTTATTTTCTAACTGCAGCTCCAGAATGCTGATCATTCCCTTCCCCGTCTGTACAACAATACCTTTACTTTTGTCTAATGCAGCAATCTTTCCGGGCTCATCAGGAACAATGCTTTTCACCGAATGGATATGTGCACGATATATCCTTAAAACATTTCCATCCAGATAAGTGAATGATACAGGCCATAAATTAAATGCTTTCACTTTATTAAGTATTGCTTCAGAACTTTCATGCCAGTCTATGAAGCCGTCTTCCTTCCTGATCTTTGAACAATAGGTTACCTCGCTTTCCCTCTGTAGTTGGGGTGTTATAGTTTCTGAAAGATAATTTTTAATAGTCTTAACGAGAAAAAAGGGAGCGCGACCGATAATCTCATTCATCAAATCTTCTGCAGTCCATTCCGGATTAACGGGAATTTCCTCTTGAGAGATAACATCTCCTGCATCCATTTCATTCTTCATAACCTGAACAGTTATACCGGTTATTCTTTCTCCATTGAGGAGCGCAGATTGGATTGGGGACGGACCACGGTATTTTGGTAAAAGTGATCCGTGAAGATTTAGACACCCATATTCCGGCAAAGAGATGATTTCCTCAGGAAGAATCTTTCCGTATGCCACCACAACAATAAGATTAATCCTCAAGCTGTTAAGGGTTTCAAACAGGGTCTTATCGATCAGGGTCTTATCGATTTGCCGTGGTTTGCTGACAGTAATCTTTTCTTTTACAGCTATGTCATTTACGAGAGTTCCGGCTATTCTTCTGCCTCTGCCGGCTTCCCTGTCAGGCTGCGTTACAACCAATTTCACCTGAAAAGCATGTATAAGCTCAGTAAGGCAGGCAGCTGCAAGACGTGGAGAACCAAAAAATGCAATATTCATGTTATTCATAATTGTGATGTTGAGCAATGAATAATTCAACAGGTTCGGCTAGTGTGTCAATGCACTATACCTTTTATAAAGTGCCTCGAGATCATTTTCAACTCCCTTTTTCTCCTGACTGCCGAGCCTGTCTATAAAAAGCACGCCGTTAAGATGATCAATCTCATGCTGAAGCACTCGCGCTAATAAATTTTCTGCATTAATTTCAACCAGTCTTCCACTGCGGGTAATGCCCTTTACTATTACCTTTAAAGATCTCTCTACTTTAGCATTTATTTCCGGAAGACTGAGACACCCTTCTTCCATAAAAACCGTTTCTTTCGAAAAAAACTCAATAACAGGATCAATCAGAGCCAATCTGTCAAAGCTTTTCTCTTTCAGAGAAAGCACAATAATTCTTTTTGATATTCCAAGCTGGGGAGCAGCAAGCCCGATCCCTCCAGCCTCTTTCATAATCTCTAACATATCTTTGATAAGAGCAAGGGTATTATCATCGACCTTTTTAACTTCTTCAGAGTTTTTTTTTAATACCGGATCCGGGTATATCTTAATGTCCTGTCTAACCATGGCAAAAATATAATTATGGAAATCTTAATAAACAAGGGAATTTCTGGATAACCGGAGTCTGGTTTGAAAACAAAATATATTCAGCCGGCAAGGGCAGCCACATGTGCCTGGTACAGGCAACGGGCTGCTCCTACATAATAAAGATTAATTTGATAATATTTACAGCATAGATATTGGATCTATATCAATTTCTAAATACTGCCCATGCTTTTTCCCCATAAGATTCTGAAATTCTTTTAATACCGTTCTTACCGGTGCCACCTGGTTCATCTTAATTATTACGTGAACCCTGTAGTTATTTTTAATTCGGGAAAGAGGGCAAAATGTCGGGCCCAGCAGAGATATATAATTCTTTGTTCTTTCCTGAATAAATGAAACTGCTGAATATGCACTTTCAAACAGGCTTTTGGAATTGCTCCCCCTGAACACCAACCGGATAATTCTGCAGAACGGCGGATAGATGAGGTTTTCCCTGTATTTTATTTCCCTTACAAAAAACTCCTCATAATCTTGATTTTTTGCTGTTTGAATTGCATAGTGAGCCGGGTTATATGTCTGTATGAACACCTCTCCTTCCTTATCACTTCTCCCGGCCCTGCCTGAAACCTGTGTTATGAGGTTAAATGCCCTCTCAGCAGACCTGAAATCAGGGAAGTTCAGAGGTATGTCAGCATTCAACACACCGACAAGAGTTACATCAGGAAAATGAAGCCCCTTTGTTACGATCTGGGTCCCAATGAGGATATCGATATGTTTTTTAGAAAACTCAGCGAGTATCTGTGATAGTGCGTTTCTTTTCTTTACAGTATCGGAATCCATTCTTACAACAACAGCGCCGGGGAAATAATCATTTAAAACCTTTTCAATCTTTTCAGTTCCGAAACCTGAATACAGCATTCTTTCATCCCTGCACACAGGACAGAGGTCAAAGGTTGTTATGGAATAACCGCAGTAATGACAGCTCAACTTTTTATCCATTTTATGATAGGTAAGGGTTATATCACAGTTTTTACACTTAAAGATATACCCGCAGTTTTCGCAGTAGACATACGGAGAAAACCCCCTCCTGTTGAGAAATAAGATCACCTGTTCCTGCTGCTTCAACCGTCTCTCTATAGCATTGAAGAGTGGGTTTGCAATATATTTCTCACCCTTGATCTTTCGTAAATCGGCAATATGCGTAACAGGAAGCTTTTGATTTAAGACACGGCGGGGCAGATGTAAGAGTGTAAACTTGTTTAGTTTCGCAAGATAGAAAGATTCTATAGAAGGGGTTGCGCTTCCAAAGAGTAATGTTGCACCATGTTTTTTTGTGCGGATGTATGCAACGGTCTTTGCGTTGTAGCGTGGGGTTTCATCTGACTTATAACTCGTTTCATGTTCTTCATCAATAATGATTATACCAATATTTTTCATTGGAGCAAAAATCGCAGAACGTGCACCTATAACAATACTCCTCTTCCCGGAGAGTACCCTGTGCCATTCATTGACCTTTTCCGCTTTTGTAAGCCGTGAATGGAGGATTGCAAGCTGGTTGCCTACCCGCCTTGAAAAATAGTTTACTGTCTGCGGCGTAAGCGATATCTCGGGAACAAGTAAAATCGCCCCCTTTCCTCTTTTCAATACCTCGTGAATAATCCTTAGATAAATTTCTGTTTTACCGCTCCCGGTAATCCCGTATAATAAAAAATGTTTGCCGACATCTCCATCAAGAGATTTCACCAGGAGATTAAAGGCGCCTCTCTGTTCTTCTGTTAGAACAATATCATTTTCACCCATGACTCCCTGCTGGAAGCCCTCTATGAAAACGCTTTTTTCACGTTTTTTAATGCCTTTAGGAATGATTGTCCACAATGCTTCGCCAACGGAACAAAGGTAATGACTTGATATCCATTCACTGAGCTTTATCAGATCATCGTTGAGAACAGGTTCTCTATCGAGTATCTCCTCAACGGGTTTTACATTACTGAGATCTGAAGTATCAGTTATTTTGTAGATTATTCCTGTTGTAGATTTTTGTCTCAGTTTGACATTCACCCTCATGCCGGGTAAAGCTGTTAGACTGTTTTCCTCCAGTTTATAGGTGAGCGGTTCAATAGGCCTGTTAAATACAACGTGCGCAAACATCTATTTTTTTACATCTTTATAATAATCTCTCAGGAGTTTTAAATCATTCCATACATGCCTCTTATACTTTTCCGGGAACCGCAGAACCGCTGCAGGATGATAGGTTGGGATCAACGGGGTATCTTTGTACTGGTGAATTGTTCCCCGAAGTTTCGATATGACGGTGTCTGTTCCCAACAGTGCATGAGCGGCCGGACCACCAAGACTGCAGATAATGAGCGGATCGATCAGATCTATCTGTTTATCAAGATAAGGAAAACATCTATCTACTTCTTCAGGCAGAGGAGTACGGTTATTTGGCGGCCTGCATTTAACAATATTTGTAATATATACCTCTTCTCTCTTTAAGTTGATTGCAGCAAGCATTTTGGTAAGAAGCTCGCCTGCCCTTCCCACAAATGGCTCCCCTTTTATATCCTCCATTTCTCCCGGGCCTTCTCCGATAAAGATGATATCAGCATTAACGGCACCTTTGCCTGGAACAGCATTTATCCTGCTGAGATGGAGGGGGCATGTTGTACAGCTCAGGATTTCATTATTAATCCTGCCTAACTGTTCTTCTTTTGCAGCAGCTTTTTTTTGGGGGTAAGTGTCAGCTTGTTTTTTAAATCC
>JAUVYC010000299.1 GCA_030603285.1 Spirochaetota bacterium | reverse complement strand
GGAACAGGGTAGCAATTCCGGGACACATCCACTCCGATATTACCCTGGCCCGCGGACCCGGAGATGGTCTTACCCTCTATGAACAGGATAACGATTCATTCGTGAGCAGAAAGAATTGGTTTCAGAATGAACTCGACAGGGAAGCCAGGTATTACTCAAAGCTCCTTCAATATGCTGAAGCAGTTAAGGGAGGTACTACATTCATATGTGACGTGCCTTTCTGGCATTATGGAGATGATCTTATTTCGCCATTCAGAAATATCGGTATTAAGGGTGCTGTTGTTCTTGATTACAGGAAAGATTTTCTAACAGAGACTCTGGTTGAGAAAAACGTATATTATGATACAGCTAAAAAGCTGAAAGAAAACGGCTATATTCCAATAGTTGAAGCGCCGGCTGAAGAAGGTTTTAATAGGGAACTGCTTCAAATGCTGATGAGCTGGGCCCAGGATCTTGATACCTTCATCCAGATGCACCTTGCTGAGACATCGTGGAGAATAAAAATTGTAAAAGAGAGGTTCGGGAAAAGCTCGATCAGGTTCCTGTTTGACGAGGGCTTTCTATCCCAGAGAGTAATCGGCTCCAATGGGGTATATATAGATGATGAAGAGTTTTTAATTCTGAAAGCCACAGGTGCAAGGATCATTAACTTCCCGACTGTAGAGATGAAAATATCCGATGGAATTGCGCCTGTTACTAAATTTTTTAAGCACTCAATTCCAACGGGACTCGGTACCGACGGTGCACTCTGGAATGATTCTGCCGATATGCTTTCGGAAATGAAAAACCTCATGCTTCTTCAAAGGGTCGCCTACGGCGCTTCTTCCCCTAATGCACATTCATGTCTCTATTCTGCAACAATGGGATGTGCAAAAGTTTTTGGCCTGGAAAATGAGCTCGGTTCAATTGATGCAGGGAAAAAAGCCAGTGTTGTTCTAATCGATTATTTAAAACCCCATCTTGTGCCATTATACCACGGAAAGCTTTCAAATATTCTCCAGGTTATTACGAGCTGTGCGAGAGCCTCGGATGTGGATACCGTTATTGTAGATGGAGATATTGTTGTTGAAAATGGTAAATTGATTTCCCTCGATGAAAATGAACTCATTCAAAAATGTCAGGAAATGGGGATAAAACGGTTTGATAATTTTTCCAATGAACGGCTCACGTAATGATCTTTCCAGCAGTAAACGCTGATTTGATTATAAGTGAGAAATCCTTGATATTTTATCAAATCATGTTAATTATTAATTGATCTAAGCATAAACAGGGAAACAATAATGGAACTCATCCTGCACAACTATCTCAGTCTGAACAGGATACTGTTCTCAAACTCATATACAAAATGTGAAGTCATAGATGAGATGATTAAGGTTTCCCGGGAAGACGGGAAGGTCAAAGATGTTGAAAGGTTTAAAGAGGCGCTTTTAAGAAGGGAATCGATAATGAGCACGGGAAGAGGGTGCGGGGTTGCAATTCCGTACGTAAAGCTCGATCTTGTAAAGGAGTTTTTTATCACGATTTTCATACATAAAAAAGGGATCGACTGGGAATCTTTAGATAACAAACCCGCCCATCTAATATTTTTAATTGCAGGCTTTGAAAACAGCAGGAAAAATATCTACGAATTCTAGCTAAATTAACCCTGGTAATAAAAAACCCCGAACGGCGGCAAAAACTCATAGACTGCAAAACAAAATATTAAGTATATGAAATATTTAATGAATTCTGATAAAAAAAGGATATTGGGGTCAAATCTTTACCCGTATCACACAAACAACCACTCATTTATCCCTGGATCTAATGTGGTATATTCTATTTCTTCACTGTGCCTAACAGCCTGGAAGTTAAATTTTTACAATATATATCAACCTTTAACCGCTCCGCCTACAATTCCCGCAACTAGTTGCTTTTCGATAAGGAGGAATAGAACAATGATAGGAATAATGGCAAGAAATGCCGCAGCAGTGAGAAACTCCCATTGTGTGGTGTATCTTCCTACAAAATTATAAAGGCCGAGAGTAAGTGGGGTTTTTTTCACCGACTGTACAAGGGTTAAAGCGAACATGAACTCATTCCATGATGCAATAAATGAATATATGATTGTGGTAACAAGTCCTGGGGCAGCAATAGGTATCATAATTCTAATAATCGTCTGGATTCTGGTACAGCCATCAATAAGGGCTGCCTCTTCTATCTCAACAGGTATTGTTTTAAAGTATCCGCTCAACATCCATGTAACAAAGGCCAGTGTAAACACAGTATTTACCAGGATGAGCCCGAGATAGGTATCGAGGAGATGCAGGCGGGCTATGATCTTAAAAAGGGCGATAACCACGATAATCGGAGAAAACATCTGAACAACCAGATATAAATACAGGATGAGCTTTTGTCCTAAGAACCGAAAGCGAGAGAACGCGTATGCCGCAGGAACGCACAGGAACGTTGTAAGAATCGTTGTTCCTGCTGCAATAATAAAGCTGCTGAGAAAGTACCGGGCGAATGGGTACTGTGTCCATATCTTTACAAAATTTGAAAGGGCTACTTTCTTTGGTATCCAGTAAGGTGGAGAAGTATATACTTCTTTTGAGGATTTCAGCATTGTAGAAATCATCACAAAAAATGGAAAGAGAAGAAAGAGAATAATAATTACTGTCCATACAATCAACACAGGCTTCATACGCTTTCGACGTGTCATCCCTATCTTTCTCTCCTGAAGTAGATCCTCGCATAT
>JAUVYC010000083.1 GCA_030603285.1 Spirochaetota bacterium | reverse complement strand
ATTGTATAAGTTGAATATTACTAGTACTTTCCCCCTAAAATGTCATGGGTGAAACCATGCCTGTAATCGACTTTAGAGGAACCTGGACAGCGCTTATTACTCCTTTCAATCAGAACGGGGATGTAGACTATAAAGGGCTTGAAAAGAATATTGAGTTTCAGACCCTCCAGGGTGTCACAGGTATTTTAACTGTTGGAACAACAGGGGAATCACCGGCCCTGACTGAAGATGAGCACAATGAGGTTTCCAGAAAAGCAAAAATATTTGTGCGTAATCGATGTGATATAATCGCAGGCACGGGATCGAACAGCACACGGGCAGCCCTCAATTACTGCAAAAATGCGCTGAAGTCAGGGATAGATAAGGTCCTGATGGTCGACTGTTACTACAACGGACCCTCAAGTATTGAATTACGGGATGAATATTACAAAACTATTTTAGATATGTATCAAGATATTAAAGTTGTCATTTACGTTATTCCAGGAAGAACAGGGACGGCTATTTCAGCTATTGACATTGCAGTATTAAGCGAAAATTATGGCAGGGTTATAGCTATTAAAGAAGCAACCGGGGATATAACCCGAATGGAAGAAGAAAGATCACTTATGCCTGACATGAGTATTATGTCAGGCGATGATGATAAAACATTTGAAATGATGACCAGCCAAAATATAAATGCTGCAGGCGTTATTTCAGTTGTTGCCAATATAGCTCCAAAAGCTGTTTCAGACATGGTGTCTGCTATTTTGTCAGAGGATCTGGAAAAAGGAAAAAATCTTGCACAAAAGTTGAAGCCGCTCTTTTCAATTGTCACAGTAAAAGCGAAATCAAAGAGAATACTTTATGCCGGACGTGAAATTATGGTTGAAGACCGGTTCAGGAATCCGCTTGCTGTCAAAACTGTAATGAACGCACTTGGAATTCCCGGAGGTTTTCTCAGAAGACCGCTGGGTAAAATGACCCGGGCAGGGGCGGAGATTGTCCGGAATGCACTGAAAAAGGTATTCCAGGAATCCCCCGAAATCTTACTGCCGCTTGAAGAGTTTTATAATATAAATATTGAACAGAGGCTCAATGATGAAGCTATCTGGGAAAACCTGATCTATCAGGCGTAGTTAATTTTTCAGGTATTTTTCTCCACCAGCTAAATTGCTCTCGATTCCGTAAAATTAAGGATATAGTGTTTTTAGTACCCTAATACTGATTTTCTTGCTTTTTAGGCAAGAAAATCTTTTTAATCGAGAATGTGGCTTGTCCACATTAGTGCGGTTTTCTCACAAATTGAGTAACAGTAAAGTTAATTATTAGTATGTTAATACATTACAGTATTATGCATCGAATGTAGTAAGAAGTGAGAAAACCGCTAAAACCCCCCATTCTATACGTTTAAGACAATTTGTGAGAAATGGGGGGTTAGGGATCAATATCACATGCAGTATAGAAGAATTCGAAAACAGGATTTTAAAACAGGATTGTATTGCCCGAGGCTGATTTTTTCAAGATGGAAAAGCAAACTATGAGACTATTTACAAAGAGTGAAAAAAAAATCCTTTTTTTTACCAGCGCCGGCCATTTTTTAGCCCATTCATTCATCCTTACCTTCCCATCTATAATTACCCCGCTTGCCGCAGAAATGAACCTTCCATTTGAAGATGTAATCAAGATCAGCTTTCTGATGTTCCTGTTTTACGGTCTTGGAGCGCTCCCATCAGGACTGCTTACTGACAGGCTTCAACCGAAAATATCACTCACTATTTATTGTCTGGGAATAGGCCTGGCAGGCCTTTTCATCGCTTTTGCCCGTACTCAATTACAGCTAAAACTCACGCTGATGATTCTGGGAATATTTCTCAGCATATATCATCCTGCAGGGATAGGATTGCTTTCAAAGTCTATGAAAAACCGTGGGCTCGCTCTCGGGCTCAACGGCATATTCGGCAGTATCGGTATTGCTTCAGCCCCTTTCCTTGCAGGAACAGTTAATTACTTCATTGGCTGGCGATATATTTATAGGATTTTGAGCATCCCTTCTATTGCATTAGGTATTCTCCTGTTCAGTACCGGATTATATCTTCAGGAGTCGGATCCAATCTCTATAAAGACTGAAAAAGAAGAAAGCAGTCAGAAAAAGATTCTCCCATTTATTATTCTCTGTGGTTCCATGTCTCTTGCCGGTCTTGTATATCGAGGCCAGACACTTCTCCTCCCCACTTATTTTGAAAGAAAGATAAATTTTTTATACAATTTTGTCCTTACATTGGATTTTTTAAAGGGTGCGGGAACAAAAACACTTTCAGCAACGATTCTCACATCCTTTGTATATATGATCAGTATTTTCGGTCAAATTATGGGTGGAAAGATTGCTGATAAATACGAGCTGCGGTACGCGTACCTTTACTTTTTCCTTTTTTCACTCCCTTTTCTTATTATGATGTATTTTTTGAAGGATATTCCGCTGCTTGCTGCATCCATATTTTTTATACTGTTTTCTATCGGAATGCAGCCGGTGGAAAACTCACTCATAGCAAAGTTCACACCTCATAAGTGGCGGAACACAAGCTACGGCGTTAAATTTACTCTGACTTTTGGTATCAGCTCTGTCGTCATTTATCCCATCATCTTTTTTCAGACCCGTTACGATCTTTCGGCAGTTTTTCTTTTCTTTTCTTTAATAATCGGTATTCTAGTTCTCAATAATTTTTTCCTTATCCTTTCAACCAGGGGTGTTTCTGTTAGAAACTGAAAAATTCTAAAATAATAATATTGTTTCTCTGTGTTCTTTGCGTTCTCTGCGTCTTTGTGGTTAATACCTGAATAGTTAACTTATTTTTTCATTAAACTTCTCATAAACTCAATTGATTCATAACTCCCCCAGGGCCTCGGTCCAATAGCCCTTCCTATAATTTTACCATCCGGATCAATGATAAAGGTCGTTGGGATTCCTGTAACTCCATAGTTTGCTGAAATAGCTCCACTGGAATCGAGGTATACAGGAAAATTGATATTATTTTTTTTCATGAATGATTCTACTTTCCTTTTGTCTTCTCCAATATCTACTGCCATTACAGTGAAGCCCTCATCTTTCAATGTGTCGTAGAGTTTATCGATGTCTTTTACTTCAGCTCTGCATGGCCCACACCATGTTGCCCAGAAGTTTAAAAATACAACCTTTCCCCGAAAATCACTCAGTTTTATCATATGCCCTGAAATGTACTCCTCAGATTCTTCCCTGCCCACCCGAAAGGTCCGCATAATAGCTGCCCATAATTTCAATAATACACCTTCCTTTTTAAAACCACTCGATTGTGCCTTATTTCTTATAAGAGGTTCTGCAGAAAAATCCACAGCCAATACTTCAGTGCCTGGTTTTGAAATTCCGAGAGCCGAAAAATAATCTATATTTTGCACCAGCAGGGCCCCTTTACCTCCATCAGTTATTAACTCTCTTCTTTCAAAGCCACTGGCAATGATGAAAATAAATGGTACCATCATACAGCATATTATTTTTTTATTCATAACAATCATCCCTTAGTGATGTGCTAGATTCATTTCTGAAAATCATTAATGCGGTTTTCTCACAATTGGGTTTAAAGATACAGTTTACCCTGGTAACTATTTCTCCTTTTAAATTCTTCTATAACCTCTGAAATTGCGGCTTGCTTATTCAAACTCCATTTGGGTTCAATTAAACTTAAGGGGTTTGATTCAGCAACAATACGCTCGATTATTACATCGGTGTTCGTATATTCCAGAAAATCAACTGCAAGCTGTGCAAATTCCTGAAGACTTAATGGTTTAATTTCCCCTTTATAATACATATCAGCTACTTTAGTGTTTTTTACGATATTAAGATTGTGTATTTTCACACCATCAACTGGCAAGCCGGCTAAAAATTGAGCAGTTCGTATCATATCATTTCTTTTCTCACAGGGTAATCCAAGAATAACATGTGCACCTATCAGGATATTATATTTTTTTGTCTTATAGACAGCCTTTGAAAAATCTTCAGCGCAATGGCCACGGTTAATAAGCGCAAGGGTGGAGTTATTTGCCGATTGCAATCCATACTCGATCCATACTTCCAGGCCTTTCTCTCTGTAAGATGAGATGAGTTCGAGTTTATCCTTATCAATACAATCGGGCCTGGTTCCTATTGCAAGTCCCACAAAATCGCTGTCTCCAAGGACAACTGAATCATATATTTTTTTTAGATTCCCGGCAGAACTATAGGTATTTGTATATGCCTGAAAATATGCAATAAACTTGTGAGCTTTATATCTCCTCCTGACAATTTCCTTGCCGCGCCTGACCTGGTCTATAAGAGTCTGGGTTTCTTCAGTTTTATTCCACGAGCCAGTCGGCGAGCAGTACGCACAGCCGTTTTGCCCCAGGGTACCATCGCGATTCGGACAGGTAAATCCGGCATCAAGAGAAATCCTGTAAACCTTTTCCCCGAATCTTTCTCTGAGATAGCTTGAGAATGCTCTGTAATAAGGATTCCTCATAATATAAAAAAATATCTATGAATTTTTATCATATAATATATTATAATATAATTAGTTTCTGGTGTATCCTCATCTACTTTCTTGGAGCTTAATTCAAGTTTTCAATATAAACTGGTAATATATGAGCTAGAATTTATTAATATATAAATAAGTTAAAGAACTATATTGACTAATTCGACCCGGCAAATGATGGGCGATGAACGCACCTATGAAAACGTATGTGTTTTGAGGGCAGTTTCTTCAGTTGATGGGATCACAGCCGACTGGTATAAAATGCCTTATGCGACTCTTGAAAAAATATCTTCACGAATAATAAACGAAGTAAAGGAAATTAACCGGGTTGTTTATGATATCTCTTTAAAACCACCTTCAATAATAGAATGGGAATAAAATGAAATCTTATTATGATCTATTAAACATCGGTGAAAATGCCGACAAAAAAACTATAAAAAGGGCTTTTTATAAATTAGCCAAAAAGTTTCATCCTGATTTATCAAATAATACCAGTATGTTCATTAATATTCTCAATGCATATGAGACACTTATTGATGATGAGAAGAGGCATGATTACAACAGCATGCTGCAGTCAGGGAGAGTCCTCCCAAAAAACAGGGTTTCATTTGCTCTTTCACTTAAAGACATTGTGGACCTGAGATATTTTAACCGTGGAAAAACCAGATGGTATCCAGGATATTATAATCCCAAGGGATATGATGTCTGTGTTTCCCTGACTCAGAAAGAATTAAAAACAGGCTCTGTTGTTAATATTGACGTGCCGGCTCATGTTATCTGTCCGCTCTGTATGGGAGACAGGGTACACTGTACCCTCTGCTCTTATAAAGGATATGTATTAAGGGCGGTTCCAGTACCTGTATATATCCCAAAGTCCCTTGAAGACGGGGAGATATTTTCTGTTCAACTGAGGAAGAAAAAACAAAAAGAATACGCTTTTTTCAGAATGAAAACTCTGAATGTAAAAATCAGAATTATGCGGGAATAATTTCATGAAGACTAAATCATCAAAAGAGAAAAAAATACAGAAAAAGGAAAAAATTGGTTTTTTCAAAAGAATCTTCGGGGGTGGGGATCCTGTTCAAAGAAGAGCAATTCGGCTATTAAAAAGAGAACTTGCTCAAGCAAAGATTGATATCTATAAAATAAAGCGCGATTTAATATCGACACCGATTGCTAAAATACTATACGAGGTTTATAAACTTACCTATCCATTTAAACAGTTTTTTGTTCTCGATTCATCAACAAAACGCTTTCCGCCCTCCTTTGATGAGGACTTTGTCCTGTATTTCCATTCCAAGGAGGCAATCGACCTTTACGATAAGCTTACTGAAGAGTATATTAATAAACTTATCACAAAATATGGAATAAAAAAAACGATCACGCACACCAATAATCTATTAAAAGAATATTTTGATTACTTTGACACAGAAAAAATAAAAAATATAAACTTTATTTATTCAAATTTTCTTGGGTTTGCACGTTTCGCGAAATTTGATTTTTTCCCGATTTTACGCGAGTTTGATCCCCATCTTGAGGAAGGAAATTTTACTAAAAACCCCTCCTTTTCTCATGCAGAAGGAACCTTTTTAAGAAACGATATGTATAAACTCCATAAAGCTCTGTATATGTTTGACGTTGATAATAGGCTCGACCAGGGAATGGAAATCTTTTCACAGATAAAAAGTTTTGAACCAATCAGCAGTAGCAATTTCAATAAATTGAAAAATATGATTGGCGATCTTCAAAAAAATAACTACTTTGCACTTATTATTCGAGCCATTGATAAAAATATAGCTCCGGTTCCTATTGAAAAACCCCCACCTGTCCCTGTCTATAACTCCTTTTCCTATAAAAGAAGGGGAGATATCAACGCAATATTAAACTCTATTAAAAACAAGATAAAAGAGGATTCAGTCAGTTCAATCGTTTCCCAGCTTTTTGAAGATAATGCCTCTAAAAGGATAAAAAACTATAATGAATCAAAAAATGACCAGTTTAAAAACCTTGGACTCCCTGTGTTTCAATATGTTAAACCGCTTAATTATACCAAAGCATTTATTACTGACAAGTACAAAACATTCATAAACAGGGTGGTAAATGAACTTATCGTCAGTGGGATTTTTATCAACAAAGGGATCTTAAATGACCTTTCAAACAGCTACTATGCATTAAACAGCCATTTACATAATATTACCCAGTTTGATAATGAGCTTGATACAGATAGCAGCAGTGGTAAGACAATAAAAAGGCTTCTCTACACTGTGAAAAAAGATCAAGGTACCCGCAAAGTACTTGAAAAAACAATTTACGATATAAATACGAAAGCAAAGGTCATAATTGATGAAGAATTGGTAAATATGAAGCAAATGGCCGTTTGCCTGAAAAATATTCTTGAAGATTACAAGCACAAAAGCCCTGTTACCGTCTCGAATATAAAAAAAATACGTTTAAATTATAATAAACAATTTATAGAAGAACTTTTATCAGCATACAAAGATATCTATTTATTCCTCAAACTTCTCAGCAATTATGTTTCTATTACGATTTCCAGGTCCGAAATTGAAAAACGGAAGAATAGTATAAAGGAATAAAGATTGGATTTGTTCGGCCTTCGTGCGCACGGTAAAATATATTAAACAATGGAGGAAATCGATAAAATGAAAAGAAAAAGCAGACATTTACTTATCGGAATAGCCTTTCTTGTTATCAGCATTATTGTAATTTATTTCAACCTATATTTTTTTGAAGGAAGCTTTAAAAACCTTTGGCCCGCACTTGTACTCCTTGCTGGAACATTTTTATATTTATTCTACTTCTCAACAAAAAAAAAGAAGAACCTTCTGTTTGTGCTTTTTATTGGAACTTTTATTGCGATATCTTCTGTTCCTCTCTTTATTCTAGCCGTTACTTCTTTTGAGCATATAAAGATTTTATGGCCTGGTTTTATCTTTGCCATTGGAATGGGTATGCTTGCACTCTATTTCTATGGGAAAAAGAAAAAAGGTGTGCTCGTTATCTCAATACTCATCCTTTCCCTATCTCTTTTGATATGGGTATTTTGCTCATTAAAATCTCAGTTCGGTCTGATAATCGGAGTATCGCTTTTCATCTTAGGTGCGGCTTTCCTTACAAGAGGATTTATTAAAGAAGGAGACCTGCCGAAACCCATCCCTTCACCGGAAAAAGGTGAAAATAATGTCACTGAGCAACCTAATGCGGACAAGCCCCATTCTTGATTTTTAGAATTTCCTTGCCAAAAAAGCAAGGAAATTGTTATTAAGGTACTAAAGTAGACAGTAAGAATGAATAATATTATAGTTCTTTATGTTATTGTTATTTATACTTCATTAAAAGGAGCCAGGCATGTGTGGGATAGTCGGTTATATAGGAAATAAAAGTGCTGTTCCGATATTGATCGATGGCTTGAAAAGGCTTGAATATCGTGGGTATGATTCTGCCGGATTGGCGATTTTAGAAAATGGAAGTATTATGATAGAAAAAACAAAAGGTAAAGTACAGGAACTGCAGGAGCTTGTTGAAGAAAGTTCTTTTTCCGGAACTGCTGGAATTGCTCATACCCGCTGGGCTACTCATGGTGAACCGAACAGGAAAAACGCTCACCCGCACCTGGATTGTAACAGTGACATTGCAATTGTACACAACGGGATAATAGAAAATTATGTTGCGCTGAAAAAATATCTTGAAGATAAAGGCCATGTTTTCAAAAGCGATACTGATACAGAGGTAATTGCACATCTTATTGAAGATGATTATAACGGCAGCCTTTTTGAAACCCTTGCTATTTCACTTGCGAAAGTTGAAGGCACATACGGTCTTGCTGTTATATCAAAAAAAGAACCTGATAAAATATTTGCAGCGCGAAAAGGAAGCCCGCTCATTATTGGAAAGGGGAAAAAAGCAAATTATATCGCTTCAGACGTAGCAGCTATACTGCGGTATACAAATGAGATTATTTACCTTGAAGATGGCGAAGTTGCAGAATTAACATGTGAAGATATCAGCGTAAAAAGTGAGGATAATATCCATGTAAGAAAAAAAATACAGCAGATATCATGGAGCCTGGCAATGATCGAGAAAGACGGGTTCGAGCATTTTATGCTCAAGGAAATACATGAGCAGAAAACATCACTGTTAAACACCCTGCGTGGGCGCCTTAATTACGAAGAAGGAACCGCCCGGCTCGACGGCCTTATAAAATATATAGAATACTTAAAAAAAGCGCAGAGAATTATACTAACCGCATGCGGTACATCCTGGCATTCTGCACTTATCGGAGAATACCTGATTGAGGAACTGGCAGGAATTCCGGTTGAGGTCGAATATGCGTCTGAATTCAGGTACAGGAGCCCGATAATAAATCAGGATGACATTGTATTTGTTATAAGCCAATCAGGGGAAACCGCAGACACCCTGGGCGCGCTTCATGAAACAAAACGCAAAGGTGGAATTGTCCTTGGAATCTGTAATGTAGTTGGAAGCACTATAGCCCGCGAAAACAATGCCGGCGTATATATACATGCAGGTCCTGAAATTGGTGTTGCATCCACAAAAGCATTTACATCCCAGGTACTCGTACTGACCATGATTGCCCTTATGCTCGGAAGAATGAGGAACCTCCCGCTCGAAAGGGGAAGAGAAGTTGTAAAGGCACTCAGGGAAATCCCTGACCTTGTGGGAGAAGTGCTAAAAAAGGATGAAGAAATAAAAAAAATTGCTGATCTCCTTGCAGGCCATAATAATGCGCTCTACCTGGGGAGGGGATATAATTTTCCGGTCGCCCTTGAAGGAGCGCTTAAATTGAAAGAAATATCCTATGTACATGCCGAAGGCTATCCTGCCGCAGAGATGAAACACGGTCCCATAGCGTTAATTGATACCAAAATGCCGGTCATTGTCATTGCAACGAAAGATGCGATCTATGAAAAAATAATGAGTAACATTGCTGAAATCAAAGCACGGCAAGGGATTATTGTATCAATCATTACCAGGGGTGATACAAAAATTAAAGAGCTGTCAGATAATTATTTCGAAGTTCCTTCAACCCCGAACTTCATATCACCAATAATTAATACCATACCTCTCCAGCTCCTCGCCTATTATGTTGCAGTAAAAAGAGGATGCCATGTTGACCAGCCGAGAAATCTTGCAAAAAGTGTGACAGTAGAATAAAATAATCCTTTGATCTGATAGAGACATTCTCCGGTATCTACCTTTCTGATATCTTAATTTTCACATTTTTTAACGTTAATGATTCATCTATTTCTTCAAGATCGAAGATTTTCGTTGAACCAGGAGTTTCAGACGGAATATCCAAAATGCCTGTCATCACTGTCACATCAATATTAAATCCTCTTGCAAGCTCCTTCAAGGTCATCGAGCCTTTTATATCATGTAAAGCAAGCTGTCCACGCTGTACAACCCCAAGCAATACACCAAAAGGACAGAGCCACCTGCACCACGGTCTCTCAATAAAAAGGGATAATATAAGAACAATTACAAGCGAAATAAGAGCGGTAAAAAACACATCGGCAGAATTAAACTGAAGTGCATTTCGCACGCATACAACCCAAAGCCAGTAATAAAA
>JAUVYC010000102.1 GCA_030603285.1 Spirochaetota bacterium | reverse complement strand
TAAAAAAATAATCTTCAGGCATACTTTGAATTAATGAATAATAAACCCTTTTACACTCAATCTGACGATGTAAAACAGAGCAGGCGTGAGTTTTTGAAAAGCCTGAGCCGTTCGGTAATCCTTGCAATAATTACAGGGGCAGGTAGTATGCTGTTTTTCAAAAGACGCTTTGTCTTACAAAATGAACATATATGTACCAATCAGGCAATATGCAGGGGTTGTACGAGATTCAAAGACTGTATTCTACCACAGGCGCTATCTGCAAAAGAGGCGCTGTCTTTGGTACCTTAATCCCGATTTTCTTGCCTTTTAGGCACAAACTTTAGTTTGCAGGAAAATATTTTTATAATCGAGAATGTGGCTTGTCCGCATTAGTACCTTAATACCAATTTTCTTGTTTTTTTGGCAAGAAAATTCTAAAAATCAAGAATGCGGCTTATCCGCATTAGGGTTATGCAGAATTCACTCCCCATAGTGGGAGAGAAAAAAGCCATTGACAGCAATGGAATCGACACCCCAAAAATAAAAGGATTCATATTCCCGTTACTTTTGAATTGATCTGAAAAAATACGGTGCTGATATGACTGACGATCAGAATAAAACAAAGATTACTAGACGTGAGTTTTTCCGTAAAGGTTTTCGTATCGTCACGATACTCGCCCTGGGGGGAGGCAGCGGACTTGCTGCCACCCGGTCGCTTATTGGGGATACTGTGTGGCAGATTGATCCCGATGTCTGTATGCAATGCGGAAACTGTGAAACCCAATGCGTGTTGACTCCATCTACCGTCAAGTGTGTCCATGCCTACGATGTGTGCGGCTACTGTGATCTTTGCAGCGGCTATTTGAGGCAGGGCACAGGGTCTCTTGACACAGCGGCAGAGAACCGGATGTGTCCTACAGGGGCTATTAAGCGAACCTTTGTTGAAGATCCCTACTATGAGTACACAATTGATGAATCCCTGTGCATCGCATGCGGAAATTGTGTAAAGGGGTGCTCCCTCTTTGGAAACGGGTCTCTGTTTTTACAGGTCAAGCATGACCGCTGTCTGCATTGTAATCAGTGCTCTATAGCGAGAAGCTGTCCTTCAGGCGCGTTCAAGAGGGTTCCTGCAGATAACCCTTATATTCTTAAAGGAAGGAGCCATCCGGGATAATGAGAGGTATTGAGGTGGAATGTAATTCAGCCAAATATGTCGACAAAATCCGATGGAAAAAAACCCGAATTGAGAAAAGGCTTGGGCCCACATATGTGTTCATTATACTGCTGTGGATGCTACTCCTTCCTGGCCCCAGACCGATTTTTGCAGTCGACCGTTTTCCACGACCGGAATTTGAAACTGCTTATCCGCTCCCGGGAATTACAGCACCCGAACCCAGATCAGGGTTTTATGCATATCTTGATGTTGGCCTTCTTATCGCCTGTCTCGTACTTGCCACATACCTTGCATTGAAGAGGCGAACCAGGGCAGGAATATTCTTACTAATGCTGTTTTCACTCTTCTATTTTGGGTTCTGGAGGAAAGGGTGCGTATGCCCTGTAGGGTCCATTCAGAATATAGTGCTGGTGTTCTTCGACCCGTCTTATAGAATACCGTTAACGGTTGTAGCTTTTTTTGTGCTTCCCCTTATTTTTACACTTTTTTTCGGTAGAACCTTCTGTGCTGCGGTCTGCCCGCTCGGAGCAATCCAGGACGTGTTTGTTTTACAGCCTGTCAGGGTGCCGCTGTGGATCGCTCAACCCCTCGGACTGCTGCCCTATATATTTCTTGGACTTGCAGTGCTTTCTGCTGCAACCGGCTCAGGTTTTCTCATCTGCAGGTTTGACCCTTTTGTTGGTATTTTTCATGTGAGTGGGCATTTTAGCATGCTGATTTTTAGCGCCGGATTACTCATTCTGGGAATCTTTGTCGCAAGGCCATACTGCCGTTTTCTCTGTCCCTATGGAGTATTGCTAAAGTGGGTATCACGGTTTTCCAAATGGCATGTGAGAATCTCTCCTGACGAATGCATTGAGTGCCGGCTGTGTGAGGGCTCCTGTCCTTTCGGCGCTATTCTTAAACCAACACCGGATAGGGTTCCAGAGAATAATCTCACAGGAATCAGGCGCCTTTTGATCCTTTTGCTCCTGTTACCCGTTCTTATTCTTGGAGGCGGGTTTCTCGGCTCCCGTCTCAATCTGAGCTTATCCAGGATAAATAGGACCGTGCTCCTTGCTGATCAGGTAATAATTGAAGACCGGGGCCTTGTAGACGATACCACTTTGGACAGCAGAATATTTCGTGAGACAGGCAAGCCGAAGGCTGAGCTATTCCAACAAGCACTATCAATAAGAGAACAATTCAGGGGGGGCGGTTTTATCTTTGGCGGTTTCCTTGGGCTTGTGTTCAGTATTAAACTCATTGAATTATCAATCCGGCGGAAGAGGAAAACGTGCGAACCCGACAGGGCGTCATGTATCAGTTGCGGAAGATGCTTCAAGTGTTGTCCAAAGGAGCAAGCGCGCCGCAGGGAATTGCGGAATACCCAAAAAGAAGGCATTCTTCCCCACTTCTAGTACCTTAATACTGATTTTCCTGCCCAATAGGCACAAACTTTAGTTTGCAAGAAAATATCTTTTTAATCTTGAATGTGGCTTGTCCGCATCAGGATCTGCAAAGGCATATTGTGCAAGCCTGAATGGGACACAGTGTTTTTGCTGATTCTGTTTGTCCTTCTTCTCATCCCATTCAAAATGTACTGTACTCATTAAAAAAGAATATTAAAATGTGGTAAAATGGTCAATATAAATATACATACTTTTATATGATAAATAATTTTTAAGTATCTATTTTAGCAAATCAACATAATTCTGAAGACATCTCACAAAATATTTCATAATTTTCATTTTCATTGCATTATTTTCCTAAGATTTGCTTTAATTCTTCCGGTGAGTTATAATAATCAGCAATAAGATTGGCAGCGCCAGGACCCTTGTGCGAAATGCCCAAGATTTTATTATTTTACTAATAAGATACTAATCAGAAAATGAGTTTATAAATGGAGAAATATCGAATATACATCGATGAAACTGGTAATTCTGATCTAAAAAGCTCTGATAATCCAAACCACAGATTTTTAAGCTTAACAGGTATTATCATAAGCTTAAAATATGTAGCTGAATATTTGCATGATGACTTCGAAAGAATAAAGAAAATCTACTTCGGTTCTCATCCAGACGAACCAGCTATTTTTCATCGAAAGGAAATGATTAATTATAAAGGAGTTTTTGGAATTTTAAAGGACGATAATTTGCGAAAAAAGTTTGACAAAATACTATTAGAAAAGCTAGAGGATTGGAAGTATAAAGTTATCTCAGTTCTACTAGATAAGAAAGAACATAATCAAACTTATAAAGTCTGGAAATACGACCCATATCATTATTGTCTTGCTGTATTATTAGAACGATACCTATTTTTTCTCGAAGAAAAAAAACTTGTCGGTGATGTAATGATTGAGTCACGTGGTGGTCAAGAAGACCTAAGGTTAAAAGATTCATTTGAAAGGATATATGAAAAAGGAACAGAATATTTTGAAGCAAAAAGATTTCAACAATGTTTAACATCAAAGAGACTACAAGTTAAGCCAAAGAGTAAGAATATTACCTGATTACAGATTGCTGATCTGATAGCTCATCCTTCACGAAGAGACATTCTAATTGAATATCACTTAATTGAAAAAACAAAAGACGTTTTTGGTGATAAAATCGTAAGGATTCTGAGAAATAGGAAATATTATATGAGATTTGATAAATTAATTGGGTATGGATTAAAGAAGTTGCCATAAAAAAAGCCCGCTTTCGCGGGCCGATGTATAAAACATCCACCTCCAGTAATCTGGATTACTTAAACTTTACTATAATGTAAATAATTTGTCAATAGAATTTTATTGGTGATTAATTGAGTTTGTCCTGTGCCTAACATATGAGATTGTAGAAAAACTCTGTTTCATTTAATTGTTAATTTGAGTTACCCCCCTTATTATCTGATCTTCATTCCAGCTTTTTTTAAATAACAACATTTCTTCCGGCTTTTACCTCAATAATTCACTTTCCCACACCTTCGGGATAGTTTAGGATCAGAGATATACAATCCAAAGTGTCAGCATAAGGTTGACTAAAAACAAAAGGTATAATAAGTCCCTTATCAGCCATTTTCCCGAGGTTTTTGCTTATAATGGGCAACGTAGAGATCTAGAAGCCTTCGAATCATCTTCTGATATTGGGTATGCTGTTTTTTAGCTTCTTTCTTGAAGAAGTCTATACTGCTCTTACTAAGCCCAAGTGTGACCTTTATATTCTCTTCTTTCAATACAACTTTATCGGGAGAATGAACTTGAAGAATTCATACGAAGTAAGCTAGAACTCCTTCAGCCAACAGATGCACACAAAACGATGACTAAATTTGGTTGAGCAACCATTTTTACCACAAACTCTGACGACCTCATAGAACTTGCATACCGTATAACACCCAAAATCCGAA
Source organism: Spirochaetota bacterium (assembly GCA_030603285.1). Taxonomy (GTDB): domain Bacteria; phylum Spirochaetota; class B62-G9; order B62-G9; family DRHN01; genus JAUVYC01. The sequence goes on along the minus strand of JAUVYC010000102.1, from coordinate 4,347 downwards.
GGTATCCTCACCCAGCCTATTCTGACAGGCCTTATAAAATAGGGGCTTTCGGCCTGCTTTTTATTTCATCCTGGCAATTTTTTATCTGTTCGAGAATTGATAAAGAAGTTAATTGATTTACAGATCGATTCCATATTATTATATATTTACTCGTTTTAAATATCGAAACCTATGATTATTTTTGAAATGTAAAAAGGGATATTTAGCATGGTTGAGCGAAAAAATGGAGTAAGTGCAACCGCACTAAAAGCCCTGCAAGCATTGGAAATAATCGCAGGTTCTACTTCTCCACTATCAGTACAGGATTTAGCAAAAAAGCTGAGCTCCGATAAGACAACAGCTTATCGGATGTTACTCACCCTGCAGTCTTCAGGGTTTGTGGTTAGAGATGAAGTAACCAAACGTTACAGCTTGAGCTATAAAGTGGTCTCTTTAAGCCGGAACCTCCTTGCCGAAAATGAGGTAACAAAGCTTATTTTAAATGCTCTTCGGGAACTGGTTTCTGTAACCTATGAAACATTTCATTATTCGGTACTCAACGGAAACCAGACTGTTCTGGTCCTGAGGGTTAAAGGCAACCAGTTAGTGAATGTTGATTTTCAGATCGGTGATTGCTCTCCACTGCACTGCACTGCCATAGGTAAGGTTGTCCTTGCCTTTCAGGATGTGCGTTTCCTAGAAGAGGTAATAGCATCCGGATTGCCAAAAATGGCTTCGAACACAATCACCGATCCGGATGAGTTACGTCTGGAACTTAATAGAATACGCTCCCAGGGGTATGCCATAGATGATCATGAGTTTTCGGATAACATGCGCTGCATCGCTGTACCCATATTTGAAGGCAGCGGCCGTGTATCGGGGGGAATCAGCGCCTCCGGGCCCGATTCCCGCTTTACCTTTGAAAAATTAGAAGAATTAAAAAAGCATATGTTGACAACTTCTATTGATCTTTCACGGCAGCTTGGCGGCATACCGTGGAGCACCTGATGAGCACCCGGGCTCCAAAGTAAGCAAAATGCTCTTAACACAGCTCCTTCAGCTTTTCCCAAAATAAATCTCCTGCTTTTTTAAAATACAATTCTATCTTTTAACCTGAACAGCATTTAATCCTTCAAAAGCAACATATTTCGTTTTTTATTTCATAAGAACAATATCTAAATATTAATTTAATATTTGTTGACAGATTATAATATTTGATGTAGAATGTGATTTATGAATTATAGTTATGATTAATGATTTATCAATCGACGGTTTTAACGTTTTGGACTAAAAGTACCACTATTAAATTTTTTTTGAATTATTTCCAGCAGTATGAATATTTAATCTTCAGGAGGGCCAGTATGAAAATGTTGATCAACAGCCGATGGGTTGAATCATCAAATGGAAAAACAACGCAGATCACTAATCCGGCAACCGGAGAAGTTATCGATACGGTCCCTCAAGCAACACCTGAAGATATCCATCAAGCTGTTCAGGCGGCCCAGGAGGGGAAAGAGAGGATAAGAAAGCTGCCGGCCTACAGGCGCTGTGAAATATTAATGAAAACTGCTCTGCTCATGGAACATGACAGGGAAGAGCTCAGCAGGCTGCTCGCAAAAGAAAACGGTAAACCCATTCGCCAGACTCGGGAGGAAATCAGCGCAGCCATAAGGATCTTCCACGGCTTTGCTGAGGAAGCAAAACGGATCTTTGGCCGAAGCGCATTTCTTGATATGGTACCCGGTATGGAAAGGCATTTCGCTGTGACTGTAAGAGAGCCGCTGGGAGTAGTAGCAGCCATCGTGCCGTTCAATTATCCCGTGGAGCTTTATGCTCATAAAGGCGCTGCAGCCCTCGCAGCAGGCAATGCCGTTATAGTAAAGCCGCCGAGCGATTGTCCGCTGACACTCCTTAAAATTGCTGAATATCTTGAACAGGCAGGTCTGCCGCAGGCAGGGCATCAGGTTGTCACCGGTCCAGGTGAAACAATCGGTGAACTGTTGGCCCGCATTTCCGGTATCCAGTTCATCTCCGTTACGGGGAGTACTCCGGTCGGCATCCGCATTTCCCGTTTAGCTTCCGATACTCTGAAGAAAGTACACCTGGAGCTGGGGGGAAACGATGCTGCTATAGTATGCACTGATGCTGATCTTGAAAAAGCGGCAGATGCAATAATCCTTGGACGGCTGGCCAGAGGAAACGGTCAGATCTGCTGTGCAGTGAAACGGGTACTGGTCGACTCAAAGATCCAAAAAGAGTTCACCGGGATTCTGGTTGAAAAAGTAAAACGCCTCAAGGTAGGTGACCAAATGCTTGAAGATACCGATGTGGGGCCCCTCATCAACGAGAAGGCTGCAATCCAGGTAGAAGAAGACATCCAGGAAGCCTTAAAGCAGGGCTCTAAAGTCCTGGTGGGCGGGAAAAGGCAAGGTAATTTTATTTATCCAACAGTGCTGATCAATGTTTCACTGAATGCCCGCATGATACAGCAGGAGACATTCGGTCCTGTGGTGCCGATATTGACCTTTGATTCAATTGATGAAGCGGTGCAGCTTGCCAATGAAAGCATCTACGGGCTGCAGGCTGCAGTATTCACCAATGACCTTTCTTCCGCTTTTGATATTGCCCGTAAATTGGAGGTAGGCGGCGTAATCGTAAACTGGTCCTCTGCTGTAAGATTGGAAAACCTCCCTTTCGGAGGTATCAAGATGAGCGGCCACGGGAGGGAGAGCATCCATGACACACTTAACGAGATGATGGAGCAAAAAACCATACTCATCTATAATGCAATCAACATCTTTAACACGTCATAAAAAAATATTGAAAAAAATTTAAAGGAGGTATAAAGAGATGAAAAAAAACTTTTTTCTGGTATCGGTTCTTGCCTTTTTAATTCTCTTTCCCGCCGCAGTGTGGGCAGGGGGGGTAGAGGAAGAACCGGTAGAAGTGGGAAGGCCGTTTGAAGGTGTGGAGGTTAACGTCGGACTGCTGGCCAGGAGTCTATCCGATGCACTGAAACCTTATCTGGCAGATTTTGAAGCTGAAACGGGTATCAAAGTGAACATCGAACAACATGCTTACGACAGTCTTCGCGACAAGATGATGCTGGAGTTCGCCGCAGGATCAGGCTACTTCGATATCATTTATCTTTCTCCGGGTTATCTGGGAGAGCTTGTGGAAAATGACTATATCCAGCCGCTGAACGAGTACATGGAGACGCTCGATTTCCGGAGGGAAGATTTTCTGCCCGCTGCGCTCGAGATCAGTCGCTACGGGACAGGGGAGGAGATATGGGGGTTCCCATACCTTTCCGATACAACCATTCTACTCTACAGAGAAGACCTGTTCGAAGACACCGGGGAAAGGGCCGAGTTTAAGAAACGGTTTGGATATGATCTTCCCATACCCACCCTGGAGAAGCCGCTCACCACGGACCAGTTTTTAGATCTGGCCAAGTTTTTCACCCGTGATACCACCGGCGACGGTAAAATCGACATGTACGGCTTCGGATACCCACAGATCGGTGTAGCTTACGGCAACCTCTACATTATGCCCTGGATCTGGACTTTCGGCGAAGAATACTATGATGAGAATCTTCGGGTTACAGTTGACAGCCCCCGGGCGATAGCTGCAATGAAATATGCCCGGGAATTACAGAAATATCAACCGCCGGGGGTGTTGGGCTGGGAGTACGGGGATCACATCCCGAGGTTCTACGAGGGCCACCTGGCCATGACAGGAGGTTGGTTCCATATAGGACTTGATGCAAACAACCCCGACAAGAGCGCTGTAGCCGGAAGGGTCGGTTATGCTACAGTGCCCTGGCACCAGGACAGCGGGATGAAAACCGGCAAGGCTGTTCTCGGTGGGGGCTCAGTGGCCATCACCAAACACTCCAAAAACCCCGAAGCCACCTTCACCTACCTCAACTGGATGTTCGGGAACAAGGAACGTGCTCTTGAGTGGTATTTAAACGGTGGGGGCGCAACTCTCAGGGCAATTTATGAGTCACCGGAGGTTTATGAAAAGTTTCCATGGGCCGAAGAGTTTTTCCCAATGGCCAACTATTCCCTGGAACACATCGCAAAGCAGAGACCCACTCTGCCCATTTCCCATTCTTTGTTTGAAATTATGTCGGCCGCCTGGCATAATGTATCCATGGACCGTGAGACACCCGAAGGGGCTCTCAGAAGGGCGAAGAAAGAAATGCAAACCCTGATTGATCAGTGGAAAGTCGGTAAGTAATAAAAGCACCTGACAGCCAATGGTAAAAGACCACCTGCTTTGCAGGTGGTCTTTTACCAAGCCAAAAGGCTTTTAAAGGCATAGCCTTTTAATTAATCTTTTTATAAATATTATAGACCACCT
>JAUVYC010000126.1 GCA_030603285.1 Spirochaetota bacterium | reverse complement strand
AAGCAAGCATGGCTGCCACGGAAAGAACCAGATATCCAATATTACCTGCATATTTTAAAGCTTTAAAATATGCAGGTAATATTGGATATCTGGTTCTTTCCGTGGCAGCCATGCTTGCTTTCATCACAACAGCAAATGCTGGATTATTAGCAGCTTCAAGAGATCCTCTAGCTATGGCGAAGGATAATCTTTTACCTGCCTTATTTGCTAAGGTAAATTTGAAATTTAAAACTCCTGTAGTAGCAATTTTAATGACATCTCTATTCATGATAACGATTATAACTTTCCTGGACCTGGAAAGTCTTGTAAAAGTAGCATCAACAATGAAATTGATTCTTTTTTCTTTTGTAGGTATTTCCGTAATTTTGATGCGAGAAAGTAAAATAGTATCTTATAAACCGGCATTTAAAGCTCCTTTTTATCCTTATTTACAGATTGCAGGAGTCATAATATACCTTTTATTGATCATTCAAATGGGTATCATTCCATTGTTAATAACGCTCGGATTTTTCATATTCTCTCTTTTGTGGTACCTTTTTTACTTAAAATCGAGAAATCTAAAAGAATCTGCTTTAATACATATAGTTGAACGTGTAACCTCTAAGGATATACAATCATCTGCACTGACTAATGAGCTCAGGGAGATTTTAATTGAAAGAGACGAGATAATAGAGGATAGATTTGACAAGATTGTAAAAGATGCAACAATCCTGGATATAAATGAAAAAATAGGTGTTGAAAGATTTTTTCATATACTATCGAAAGTATTTTCCAAAAAGTTTCAAATTTCCTTCGACATTATTTATGATTTGCTGCAAAAAAGAGAAGCGGAGTCTACTACAGCAGTCCATGCAGGACTGGCAATACCTCATATTATAATAGAAGGCAGTTCCAAATTTGATATCGTGCTTGTGAGATCAAAAAAGGGAATCACTTTCGGAAAAGATATCCCTCCGGTTCACATAGTTTTTGCTTTAGCTGGCACGAAAGACGAAAGGAACTTTCACCTGCAGGCTTTAATGGCAATTGCTCAGATTGTACAGAATAAGGATTTTATAAATCACTGGTCAAGAGCAAATAAGATTGAAGATTTAAGAAATATCATTTTGCTTGCTCAAAGAATACGAAAAGGGCAGGTATAAATCATAAGATCAGATCATTCATTGAAATATCTTGACGTGCCCACTGTTTTGTTATATACTCAAACCCCAAATGTAAAGTGAAAAAATAATTATGGATTCCGATAGGGCAATCGAACTATTAAAGTCCTCAAATGCTCTTCTTGATGGACATTTTCTGCTTACATCGGGAAATCATTCTGAAAAATATATTCAGTGTGCGCTTCTGCTTTCACAACCTGATCTTGCATTGGAGTTCATGCAGGATATTGCAGATCATTTTCAGAATAAAAATATCGATACCGTTGTTGCTCCAGCTGTAGGTGGGATCATTGTTTCTTATGAAGTTGGAAGGCTCCTTGGTAAAAGGGCTCTTTTCCTTGAGCGTGAGAACAAGGTTATGATCATGAGGAGGGGGTTTAGAATTAAAGAGGGAGAAAGAGTATTAATTGTTGAAGATGTTGTCACAACAGGCAGTTCAGTACTGGAGGTAAAGGATGTAATACAAAAAAACGGCGGAATTGTGGCAGCCTTCGCGTCTTTGGTAAACCGGTCAGCAGGAAGGTTCGAACCTGGAGAGCCTTACTACTTTTGTATTGATATGGATATCCCAATATATATACCTGAGGAGTGCCCTTTGTGTAAAAGCGGAATGTCTGCTGTTAAGCCCGGCTCAAGGGGTTTATAAAAGGTTTCTAAATAACCAGGTAATTTATTTTCAGGTGGTGACGACTATGGATTTTGCAGGTAAAAGTATTATATCAATTAGGGAGATGGACAAGAATTCACTTTTAAAGATTATTGAAACCTCAAATAGAGTCAAGAATGGAGAGTATAAGAATTTTCTGACCGGAAAAGTATTAGCCACTCTATTTTTTGAGCCGAGCACAAGAACCAGGCTCTCTTTTGAGTCTGCAATGAGGTATATGGGAGGAGGTGTTATAGGATTTTCAGGCACTGAGTATACATCAATAAAAAAAGGTGAAACACTGCAAGATACAATAATGACTGTTTCTGGATATTGTAATGTCATTGTTATGAGGCATCCTGTTGAAGGCACTGCCCGGCTTGCATCTGAAATTGCAATTGTTCCGGTAATAAATGCAGGGGATGGCGCAAACCAGCATCCAACACAGACTTTCCTTGACCTGTTTACTTTGAGTGAGCTTTTTGCAAATCTATCAGATGTCCGGGTTGGTTTTCTTGGCGATTTAAAATACGGCCGTACCGTTCACTCACTCGCCTATGCACTTTCGCTTTACCAATCTCCTTTATGGTTTATTGCACCTGATTTATTGAGGATGCCGGAATACCTGACCCAGGAAATTAAGGAAAATGGTTCAAGGGTCCATGAGGTCGATGACCTTGAGAGACTTGAAGAACATATAGATGTTCTCTATGTTACCCGTATTCAAAAGGAGCGTTTTGGAGATATGCAGGAATATGAGAGGATAGCCGGCTGTTACAGGGTTACCAAAAAAGTGGTTGATATGCTGGGTAAGGATATAAAAATAATGCATCCCCTTCCGAGAGTTGATGAAATCGCCCAAGAAGTGGATGAGCTGGAAAATGCACTGTATTTTCGCCAGGCTCATAATGGAATACCTGTAAGGCAGGCTGTGCTTGGGCTGGTTTTAGGGAGGCTGGATTAGAAAGAGAAGGAGTATAGTATGAAAGCATATAAAGTTTATGCGATTAAGGACGGCACAGTCATTGATCATATACCAAGCACAAAAGCACTTAAAGTAATAGATATTTTAGGACTTGAAAATGAAGGCATACTTACGATAGGAGTTGGTTTTTCTAGCGAGAAAATGGGGAAAAAGGATATTATAAAAATAGAGAATAAATATTTAAAAAAAGAAGAAACTGATAAAATATCACTCATTGCTCCTAATGCAACGATCAATATTATAAAGGACGGAAGGTTAAAGGAGAAAAGAAAAATAGAGCAGCCAAAAGAATATTTTAATATAGTCAGGTGCCTAAATCCAAACTGTATTACTTCTATTGGAGATATAGATACAAAGTTTTACACAGTTAGTATTTCTCCTCTTATTCTCAGATGTCATTACTGTGAAAGGATTGTTGAGTCAGGAGAAATCGAGATTCTATGACAGATTATCCTTCTTTTCTCGAAGTAAAATTAAAAAACAGGTCTGTTTTAGCATCAGGTATCCTCGGCGTTACAATTTCATTATTAAGAAGAGTATACAATGACGGTGCTGGTATTGTTACGACAAAGTCGGTCGGTCCTGAGAAGAGAAACGGGCACAGCGCTCCTGTTATTTATGATTGGGGATGCGGTCTTATCAATGCTGTCGGCCTTTCAACCCCAGGGATTGATGAGTTTGTATCCAGGTTCGGGTACGGGGTCGTAGATTTTCCACTGATAGTTTCAATATTTGGGAAAGAGGCGGATGATTTTCCTCTTCTGGCACAAAAGCTGGATTGTTTAGACTTTACTTTTCTTGAGCTCAATATCTCATGTCCGAATGTCATGGATGAGTTCGGCACTCCTTTTTCCTTTTCTGCAGAGCTCACTTCTCAGATTACACGAAGTGTTAAGGACAGAACCTGTAAACCTGTTATCGTAAAACTGAGTTCCAACACACAGGACCTCCTGAGTGTTGCCAGGTCAGCGGAGAATTCAGGAGCCGATGCCCTCTGCATAATGAATACAGTTGGGCCTGGTATGGTTATTGATATAAGTACAGGTTTTCCTGTGCTTTGGAATAAAAGGGGAGGTATATCAGGTGATGCAGTGCTTCCTCTAACTGTAAAAAATGTTTATGATGTTTATAATGAGGTTTCTATCCCAATAATCGGAACAGGGGGAGTATCAAGTACAGGCAGTGCACTTCAGGTCATGATGGCTGGTGCCAGTCTCTATGGAATCGGTAGTGCTGTTTACACAAAGGGACTTCGTGTTTTTAAAGATATTGAAGAAGGGATCCTGGAGTTTCTGCATAACAACCATTTTGAAAGTTCTGAAGAGGTTATCGGGCTTGCACATAAGCAAAAAAAGGTTTCGTTTTATCGGATTCCAAAGCCTGTAATAAATGAAGATCAAAAGAGGAAAAACATAAAGTTTGTGGTTTCCCCTGTAAAAGAACTCCTGAAAGCTGATGAGCATAGTATAAACACGCTTTTCTTTGAACAGCAGGGTTTGAGTAAGCCTGCGCCCGGACAGTTTTTTATGCTGTGGATTCCCGGTCTGGATCAGAAGCCCTATTCTGTTTCATACTATGATGAAAATAGAATTGGTTTTTCATTGATGGCAAGGGGAGCTTTTTCAACTTCACTTCTTGGACTTACTTGCGGAGAGCCTGTTGGACTGCACGGGCCTCTCGGTAAAAGTTTTGAACTGCAGCAGTATGACAACTACCTTCTTGTTGGTGGAGGGATTGGAGTTGCACCGCTTATTTTTTCAGCTTCAGAACTTGTAAAATTGGGGAAAGGTGTAAATATACTTGCAGGAGGCAGGACCTGGGCTTCGATCAATTGGATTATTCCTCTTCTTGAGAAAATCGCAAAGTATTCGCAAATCAAGACCTTTTTCTGCACAGAGGATGGATCTTTTGGCGAACAAGGTCTTATTACCGATCACCTTCAAGGTGTAATTGAAAGGGTGTGTCCTGATTTTGCGCTTGTCTGCGGGCCTGAAATTTTTATAAAGAAGGCTCTTACTCTTTTTAAAAGAAACAGCGTCCCCGGAGAAGCAAGCATAGAAAGAATGATGAAATGCGGACTGGGGTTGTGCGGAAGCTGTTCTCTGGATACTACCGGTGACCGTGTCTGCGTAGAGGGGCCGGTTTTTCATTTTGATTATCTTGAAAAGTGTAAGGAATTCGGAAACTATAAACGTGATGAAAGTGGAGCCCTGCGGGGGATTGATTAGATGATTATTTTAAAAAAGGTTTTAATTCCCCGTGAAAATAGCTGGATTAGGAGGGATATCATTATTGAAAACGGGGTGTACAGTAAAATCTCGGAATCAATTGATGAGTACGATCTCAAGAATGGCAGGGTAATTCAATGTGAAGGTTTATACCTTATCCCTTCTTTCATTGACCCGCATGTACATGTGAGAGAGCCGGGATACGACTATAAAGAAGATTGGGATACGTGTACCAGGGCTGCTCTTAAAGGCGGAGCCTCAGCTATCTTTGATATGCCTAATAATAAGATTCCGGTTACAGATAAAAAAACAATAAAAGAAAAGGGGGAAATTGCATTTAACAAGAGTTACGTAAACTATGGCCTCTATGTAGCTCTCACAGATGATAATGTCGATGAGATAAGAAAATCCGGCATTCAGAAGGCAGTTTGCGGTATCAAAATATATATGTCAAAAACTACAGGCGATATTACTGTCAGGTCAGAATATGCTCTCCTCAATATCTTCAACCAGACGAGACCTGTCCTCGTGCATACCGGCAGTGTTGATGGACTTTTAAAGATTTTATCCTCTTATGAAAAGGCAGCAAAAAAATTTTCCAGTATTCCTGTTCTGTATATCTGTCACGTCAGTACAGGTGATGAGGTTTCAATTTTAAGAAAATGGAAAGAGATATTTCCCTGGATCCATGTCGAGGTATCGCCCCATCACCTCTTCCTCAATAAAGAGAATTACAAGGGGCTGAAGAGAGTGCTCCCGCCGCTTTGCAGTAAAAAAGATAATGAGGCGTTGTGGAAAGGGATAGATGACAAAACCATTGATCTCATAGGCACTGATCATGCCCCGCATACAGTGGAAGAAAAAAAGAAAGAGGATCCACCAGCAGGTTTTCCCGGCCTTGAAACAGCTTTACCCCTTCTGTTCAATGCCCTGAAAGAAGAGCGGATAACACTCGGGACGCTTCTCAGGATAACTTCAGTAAATACAAAAACCCTTTTTCGAATAAGAAAAGGGACTGGAGTTCAGGAAAATGCGTGTGCAGATTGTACTCTGATTGAAGAGGGTGAATTTTTTATTGGCCAGAATGGGTATATTACAAAATGCGGGTGGTCACCCTTTCATGGATGGAAGTATACTTTTAACCCGGTTTTAACGATGGTCGATGGTTTTATTGCGTATGAGAGAGGTCGGTTCTTCAGAAATCCTGTTAAAAATCTCTGTATATAATTATCAAAGGAATGAGATAAAGTGTGAAAAATTGAAATAGCGGTTTTTCATCAATTAAACTTACAAGGTGAGGGAAAGGTGAGGTAAAGCAGATGAAATCTTATCTGGAAAGAATAGAGGATGAGTGGGAAAAAAAAGAAACACTTCTCTGTTTTGGAATGGATCCTGTTATTGAAAGGATGAAGATCGATACTTCAAAAGACCTGGCTGATGAAATTGTGGCGTATTTCTCAAAGATTCTCCATGAAATATCCGGGAAGATATCTGCTGTAAAACCGAATGTTGCGTGTTATCTTCAGTATGGAACAAAGGGGCTTTCTGCACTTGTTGAGCTTATTAATCGGGCAAAAACTAAGAAACTGCCTGTTATTATCGATGCAAAAGTCGGGGATATAGGCAGAACATCGAAAGCCTATGCAAAATACATCTTTGAAGTATTAAAGGGGGATGCAGTTACCTTAAATCCCTACATGGGGTACGATTCCCTTGAGCCGTTTTTTACCTGGAAAGATAAGGGGTTCTATGTGCTTGCCCTTACCAGCAATGATGGCGCCCACCATTTTCAGTATGAGAAGCTTGGATCAGGAAAACCTTTTTACGAATATGTTATTCACTCATTATGTTCATGGAATAAAAAACATAACTCCATCGGGGCAGTGATCGGGGCAACCCAGGAAGAGTTTAAGGGCTGTGTTGAAAAAATGGTTAACATGAAGTGTATTATTCCTCTACTTATTCCCGGGGTAGGGGCACAGGGAGGAAGTTACAGTGAAATAGAAAAAATACTTGAAAACGTTCAGTATAATAAAGGAATTGCAAGAATAAATGCTTCATCTTCCATAAGCTATGCTCATGAACGTTTTCCATCATCTACATTTGAAGAGGCTTCTTATTTAGCTGTGGAAGAGATCCTGAAAGGATAGATTAAGCAATTTTCCAAAGATATTTTATTTGCAGGGATATTTTATTTGCAGACCCTAACATATTTTTGGGAAACAAATAAACAGGCAAACCAATAAACCCAAAAAGATATTGGTTATTCATCTTAAAATTAAAAATTGGGCATAAAAATAAGAGTAATTTCTTTATTCGTACTTTTTAACGAATAGTCAAGTAATACCCAGGTACCAGGGTTTAACCCTGATACCGGGGCTATTCAACTTATATCTTCTACCAATAACTGAAACTACAACGCTTTCTTCAGTTTACCGCTTCTTTCAGTGTGATACCTGTTTCCTCTTTATCTTTTCCTACCTTAACAACTCTTGCTTGCTTCGCTTGCGTCTTAACCAATTTTTCTCTCTGAGCAAGCCTGGTAAGCTCCTTCACTCCCTTTCCTCCATCTTCACTTAACTTGAACCGATTAACTAAACCCTGCAGTTGTTGTGCCATTGCGGAAAGCTCTTCTGTTGAGGAGGACATTTGCTCAGCAGCGGATGCTGCCTCCTGTGTTATCTCGTTCACGTTCTCTATAGCCTTAGATACCTGCTTCGCGTTGGTCGACTGTTCCTCAGTAGCCGCACTTATGCTCTGACTCATCTCACTTATATTCTCAATAGATTTCACAGACGCCTCTGTCGT
>JAUVYC010000100.1 GCA_030603285.1 Spirochaetota bacterium | reverse complement strand
GTCCATCTGTACTGACGTACCATATTCCATTGCTCTGTTTATATTTTCCATGAGCGTTTTTCTATTTTCTCCGATACAACCAAAAGCGCCGCACTTAATAAGGCTTTCGATCACTCTCCGGTTTACAAGCCGCAGATCAACCCTGGATGTAAAATCAAACAGTGAGAGAAAGCTTCCCTTTTTCCTTTCCTTTATAATTACTTTTGCAGCGCTTTCCCCTGCATTCTTAATAGCAGCTAATGCGTACATTATTGAGTTTCCCAGTACTTCAAACATAACTCCACTCTTATTGATGTCCGGTGCATGGACCACTGTATCCATACCCCTTGCCTCATTTATATATTGAGCAATCTTATCAGTATCATTCAATTCTCCCGATAACAGTGAGGCAAGGTAATATACAGGAAAGTGAACTTTTAAATACGCAGTCTGAAAAGCTAATAATGCGTACGCAGTCGAATGGGACTTATTGAATCCATACCTGCCAAATGTCTTAATCAGTTCAAATATCTGTTCAGCCGCATCCTGTTTTACTTTTCTTTTCACCGCACCATCAATAAACTTTTCTTTTGCCTCCTCCAGAATTTCTGGTTTTTTCTTCCCCATAGCTTTGCGAAGGTTATCAGCCTCTGCCATTGTAAAACCACTGATAACCTGTGCAATCTCCATGACCTGTTCCTGATAAACAATTATACCATACGTCTCTTTCAAAACATCTTCCAGATTCGGGTCTGTATATACTATAGGTTTTCTCCCATGTTTTCTCTCAATAAATTCATCGACCATTCCTGAATCAAGAGGTCCGGGCCTGTAAAGTGCAAGAATTGCAACTATATCATCAAATCGATTGGGGGCAAGCCTTTTTAACAGACTTTGCATCCCGCTGCTTTCAAGCTGAAAAACGCCCAAACTTTTCCCGCTTGAAAGAAGCCTGTATACTTCTTTATCCAAAAGGTCAAGATTATCCATATCAGGAACAGCCATTCCGTCATTTCCAATTCCATCAAGACACCGCTTTATCACAGTAAGATTTTTAAGACCTAGAAAATCCATCTTTACAAGTCCAACATGCTCCAGGTATTTTGCCTGAAACTGTGTTGAAATACTGCCACTTTTAGGGTCTCTGTACAGAGGGACAATAGTTGATAATGGCGCAGGCGCTATAACAACGCCGGCAGCATGTGTAGAAGGGTGCCGGACAAGCTTTTCAAGACCCCTGGAAATTTCAAAAAGCTTTTTTATGTTCTGACTCTTTTTGACGTGTGCTGCCAGCTCTTTTGAAGTATGCAGAGCCTCTTCAATTGTGATATCATACCTTGGAGGGATCATTTTTGCGATAACATCAGCGTCTTTTGCCTGAATATCCATAGCACGCGCAACATCTCTCACCACTGCCCGTGCTTTCATTGCACCGAAGGTAATAATTTGTGCAACTCTGTCCTTCCCATACTTTTCTCTAACATATTGAATAACCTCATCTCTCCGGTCACCGTCAAAATCTATGTCTATATCGGGCATTGATATTCTGGCAGGATTTAAGAATCTCTCAAACAGGAGGCCGTATTTCAGCGGGTCTACATTTGTAATCCCGAGTGCATACGCAACAATAGAGCCTGCAGCACTCCCTCTTCCTGGTCCGATTGAAATCCCCCTGTTTCTTGCAAATCTGATAAAATCCCACACAATAAGGAAATAGGTGCAGAATCCCATTGATTCAATAACCTCAATTTCCATATCAACCCTCTTTCTTACCTCTTCGCTTATCTGCTTATACCTCTTTTTAATTCCTTCTTCAGTAAGCATCTTAAGATAAGATTCAGCGCTGTGTCTTTCGGGTATAGTGAAATGAGGGAGGAGAACCTTTCCAAGCTCAATTGATAAATTACACTTTTCGGTAATCGCAAGAGTATTGCTGATTGCCTGCGGATAGCAAGAAAACAGGTCCATCATTTCATCCGGTGACTTAAAATAAAACTCTTCCGACTTAAACTTTAATCTTCCTGTTTCCTTTATAGATTTACCTGTTTGGATGCACAGCAGCACATCATGGTATGCTGCATCCTGTTTTTCAAGGTAGTGGATATCATTTGTTGCAACAGTTTTAATATCCATTTCTTTAGAGAGTTTTATGAGTTCAGGATTTACCTTTTGTTGTTCTTCAAGTCCGTTATCCATGAGCTCAAAATAAAAATCTTCCCTTCCAAAAATATCGAGATAATCACCTACCCTTTTCCGGGCCTCATCGTTTCTACCGGCAGTAAGAAGCAAAGGTATCTCGCCTCCAAGGCAGGAGCTCATACAGATGAGTCCTTTCGAACGGCTGGAAAGTAGCTCTTTATCTATACGCGGCCGGTAATAAAACCCTTCCAGAAAAGCCATCGAAGATAAATGGAGGAGGTTTTGGTAACCTTCCTCGTCTTTTGCCAGCAAAATGAGGTGATAGGGTTTTTCCTTTGCATGCCGTTTTTCCATAGAACCCTGAGCAAGATAAAACTCCTCACCGATAATAGGCTTGATACCGTTGCTTACAGCTTTTTCATAGAACTCCAGGGCACCAAACATGTTACCATGATCTGTCAGGGCTAAAGCAGGCATTTTGAAATGTTTTGCTTTTTTTATGAGATCGTCAATCTTTAAAGCCCCATCAAGGATCGAGTATTCGGAATGGGTATGCAGGTGCACAAAAGGTGCATGTTCCATAATAGCATCTCACCCCTTTACTAATCTTTCTATCTTATTCTCTTGTTTCTTAATGCTGCGGGAGCGATAGTGGCTGTTACTTGAAATTAATTAAAGATCTACTTCAAGCCCTTCCCTGACAAAAAATGCTTCCATTGTATGATTTTTTATTTTTGATAGTCTCTTTTTTATTGCTTTCTCAATGATATCAAACTCCTTATCACTTCTTGTCGGCTCATGGTGAAATAGGGCAAGCCTTTTTACCCCTGCCTGAACACTTCTGTGCACTATATTCTCTATTGGAGAATGTCCCCATCCAACCTTTGATGCAAGATATTCTTTATTCGTGTACTGTGTATCATGCACGAGTAAATCGGCACCATGCATAAACTGCATAATTCTTCTGTTATTCTCCTGTGCTGCCTTTTCACCCTCTATTTTTGCAAATTCGTCATAATCTTCATCCTCAGGATTCGCATCAAACAAGTTTTTAAAGGGTTCGTGGTCAAATACTGTAACAAATACAACATCATCTGCTTCAATTTTATATCCCAGATCGATTATAGGATGATTCAAAATCTTTGTAGTTATTTTCACATCGTTGTAGAGATTAAAGGTGCCTTCTTTAAGATTCTCGTAGGTAATATCCGCAGCAAGCTCATCTGCTCGCAGTGGAAAGTAGTTATAGGACATCTGCAGCGCAAATATTTTCTCAAGGCTCTCATCTCCGATATTAAGGGGTCCATGTACCTTTATTTTATTTCCCGGGATAAAAATTGGTGTAAAAAACGGGAATCCCATAATATGATCCCAATGGGTGTGGCTTATGAACATGTTAATATCAAGCGGCCCTTTTTTCATATTCTGAAATACAAGCTGATTTCCCAGGGCTTTTATCCCGCTTCCGGCACCGATAATAATTATTCTTCCATCATTTAACCTTACCTCGACACAGGTAGTATTCCCTCCATACTTTACTGTTTCCGGTCCTGGCGTAGGAATTGAACCTCGCGCTCCCCAAAACTTTATTTTCATTCTACGATAATCCCCAGCATTTTCGAGATGTGATATAATAATGTTGAATTGATAAAAAAACAGTGGGATATATTAGTCCAGAGAAAAAGCTCATGGCCTCACGGGCTGCAACAGATACCCTTTTCTATGATCCTATTTCTGCCCTGCGACTTGTAGAAAAACGGAAGCCTTTTCTATTTCAGCAGAAATAGTCTCAAAAATCTCATCCAGGAACTCTTCTGTAACGCCAACTGAGCTCAATATATAATCATCAATTTTTTTTGCATATCTGTTCCCGGAAAAACCAATCTGGTTTACATTGCAGTATGCATTAGCAATAGATACAGATGCAACGAGTTTGAAATTTTCTTCCGATGCCATATTTGGATCGTGATGGTGAAGTATGCATTCGTACGTTTCTCCTGTAAGTCTCCATTTTTCGGCAATCATCTTTCCAACTTCAGAATGCGTAATACCGATAATCTTACTCTCCATTTCTATGAGTTGAGTTTTTTCAAAATCAGCCTGCTGGATAGCTTTCAGATAATTTTCTTCAAAAAGCACATTGATCGGAATTTTTCCTATATCATGGAGAAGACCGCCAATAAAAAATTCTTCTTGCCTGTTTAATGTTATACCGATCTTTGCAGCAATGAGCTTTGAAGTAACCCCCACCCCAATAGAATGTCTCCAGAAACCATCCACATTCAGCGCTTTAAAACTTGAATCTTTTTGCACATTCCCAAGTACTGCTGTTGAGAGAGCAAGGTTCTTAATGGTATTAATACCAAGCATTATTATTGCAGTAACAAGGGAAGTGACCTTATTCCGCAGGCCATAGTAAGCAGAATTAACAAGTTTCAATACCCTTCCAACCAGAACAGGGTCAAGGCTAATCACCTTATTCAGATCTTTTGCAGTAACCTGCGGATCTCTTGATACTTCAAGAATTTTTGACACTGTTATGGAGAGTGAAGGCATGGAATCAATATGCCGGTTTAACCGTATGAGAGCTTTATTATCCATTGAGGATATATTATATTAAATGATAAATAAAAACAAGTATTAAATTTTTTATAACTGCTGGATTATATACCGGTAAACACATGCGAAAAAATCATCACACTTTTTGCAGAACTCAGAGGTTATATTAAACTCATCTACTGTGCATATTGTTGTTTTATTTTGATTATACGCATCTCTCAGCCGATTTAAAAATAACACTTCAGGACTGGATAGGTTATCCCCCATTCTTATTTTATCTCTGATCATAAGCGCTTTCTGTACAACCTGTTCTTTTCTGGCTTTTACATGAACCGCTTTCTTTTCAGAAATGACTTCTTTCAGTCGCCGTGGAAACATTGATTGCCGTTTCCCGTAACTCCCGCGAATTCTCAAGATATAATAAATATAACCAAAAAAGAGGCCTGCGAGATGAGTAAAATGCCCTATCCCCTGCATTTTACCTGTTATTATCATAACAAGCTCAATACCCCCAAAAATAAGAGCAGCATATCTTGCTCTTACCGGTATGATAAAAAAGAGGAGCAGTATCGTCTCCGGGAACTCCAAACCAAAAGCAAGAATTATACCGAATATTGCTCCGGATGCCCCGATGGTGGGAATAAAAGGATTTCTGGCCATGTTCCAAAAATAAGTGACAATTCCCGCCCCAATACCTGTTGCAAGATAAAAGAACAGAAACTCTTTCCACCCCCACCTCTCCTCAAGAGGCCTGCCGAACAGAAGAAGAGCATACATATTAAAAAAGAGATGAAGAAAACTCCCATGTAAAAACATATACGAGAAAAATTGCCATATCCAGCCCATCTCCCTGATCATTACAGGAAAAAGTGAGAAAAGGCTAATAAGAAGCCCATACCTTTTCACAGCAAGAGCTATAGTTAATTTATCTTTTAAAACAAGATTATTTAATAAACGCTGCGTGATTGGAAATGAATTAAGCTGAGTTAAAAAAAATATAACAACGTTGATAATAATAATTGCAATGATGATACTTTTTATATCAAATCCCGGCCTTCGCATATTTCTCACCTGTTGATAAATTGTTTATAATATAGTGAATAATTTCAGATAATATATTTCTTCCCTTCCTTATGAATAAATATGATTAAGACTTTTTTCTTTTTATATTTTATTCGTCTTTTCTATTGAATTTTATCGTTTTTATCGAAATTATGTCAACAATTAATCAAATATTCATTTATTTGCTGAATATATAAGCAATTATAAAAAGACATAAATTATTGTATTCTCCAAACATTATCTTTTGGCGCATGACACTTTGTGGATAACCTGTTAATTAAATGAGAATAGGACTAAAATCCTTAACCCTCACAATATTAATCAAACGCAAAATTTCCTTTGACCCAGGATCCGGATAATCATGCAAAAAAACAACCCTTCTAATTCCTGCATTTATAATGCTCTTTGAACACCAGGAGCATGGTAGATGGGTTGTATAAACAGTTGCACTTTCAATTGAAATACCAAAACGGGCAGAAAAATTGATTGCATTCTGTTCTGCATGAGCTCCTCGGCAAAGCTCGGAACGTTCGCCGGAGGGAACCCCTTCTCTTGCACATCCAATGTCCAGGCAATGCGGCATACCCTGTGGTGCACCATTATATCCAGTGGAAACAATCTGCTTTCCCTTTACTATGACAGAACCAATCCGTCTCCTAAGACATGTTGACCTGCTAGAAACCATAATGGCGATGCTCATAAAATAGTTATCAATTTCAGGCCTTTGTATGACCTTCTGTCCTTCCGGCAATCGATTCCTCCTCATATTCACTTTAAAACCCGTTAAAAATTGACTTTTATTTTGGGGCCGTAAGCAGCAAGCAAATAAGGAAGTTTACACTTTAACAGCATGTTTCTTGACAGCATGGGAAACCGTAATATATCCTCCGTTCGGACCTGGGACTGCCCCTTTAACGAGCAAAATATTTTTATCAGGATTTATTGCAGCAATTGATATATTCTGAATTTTAACCCTTGTCCCACCATATCTCCCAGGCATTTTTTTACCCTTGAATACATGTGCAGGATATGCAGATGCACCTATTGACCCTCCATGCCTGAAATATTCATGAGTACCATGGCTTCTTTTTGCACCTGCCATTCCGTATCTTTTCATAACTCCTGAAAAGCCCCTTCCTTTGGATTTCCCTGTAATATCGATCCAGTCATCCTTTTTAAAAATATCAATTCCAATCTCCTGGCCAATTTCAAACTTATCAAGCTCTTCTTTAAGAACACGTGACTCTTTCAGGTTTTTTTTTGGAGTAAGGTTTGACTTTTTAAAAAGTCCTGACTCACTTTTTCGTAATTTATTTTCTTTTATATTATAAAAACCGAGAACAAGTGCATTGTACCCATCCTTTTCATCGGTTTTTTTACTTACAACAGAACAGGGTTCCACCTTTATTACAGTTACAGGGACTACATTACCTTCTTCATTAAAAATCTGGGTCATCCCAACCTTATTTGCTATCATATTTATTCTCATTGTTTGCCCCTAATGTGGATAAACCACATTCTTGATTTTTAGAATTTCCTTGCCAAAAAAGCAAGGAAATTGTTATTAAGGTACTAAAGTGGACCACCCACATTCTTGATTATAAATATTTTCTTGCCTATCGGACAAGAAAATCAGGATTAAGGTTAGTATAATAATATTTACAACTATTAGCAAGGAATTAAAAAAGGAAGAGGGCTTTTATGGAAAGGTGCATTTTCCGGCTTTAACGAACCACAAATCTGTAATCGCTGTTTATATTATCGTTTATTGCCATACTTGAACGGATGACATTGGGATGAACGATATAATTTATATTATACTGGATGGCTCCCCAATCAGTCCCGATAATATCAGCAAGCTCCCCGGCTTTGTAAAGATAAACAAGGCTGTCTTTCTGGTATTCAAGATTCCCCGTACTTTCAAACAGCTTCTGATAAGCAACACCAAGATTATTGTATACAGAAGATGCTCCAAGTACCATTCGTTTGTGGTATGCAATCCAGGGTTTAATTTCACCAAGGCCTTTTAACAGTTCATCATATGTTTCAGACAATATTAAAAATTCACCCAGGGCAGAATTGTATTTTCCCATATGGAGAAATACGCTTCCTATTGCAAAGTTTAAATTTGGATTATTCGGCATTTTTTCAGCAAGCTCTGACCACTGTTTCAGAGCCTTATTAAAGGACTTTCTATAGTAGTATAACAGGCCAAGATTATAATTTAAATCATTATTCTCATATCCCTCAGATTTCGCAATTTCATAGTACCTAAGAGCGAGCTCGAAATTTTTTTCCTGATAAAAATAGGCCTGGGCAAGATTAAAATATGCCTTTTTGTTTTCCCCGTCAATTTCAATAGCTTCCTTAAAATAACTGATTGCTTCTGCGGTTTTGCCAGGGATTTCCATACCTGCGTAGAGTTCTCCCAGATTATTGTATGCATTTGATAATAGCTTTCTATCCCTGGTTTCCCATGGATATATAAGCTCCCTTTTCCTTTCATACGCAATGGCTGTATGGAGAAGACTTTCTTCAGCCTTTTTATTATTTATCTCTTTATTATAGAGTGAGAAGATGTAGTATGCTATCGGGTAATCAGGGTAACTATTTATTACCCCCGACATAATATCCCATACAGGGTCAAGCCGATTACGTGAAATATAGAAGGAGGCGAGTTCTGTATACACCTGCTTATCGATTTCATGTGGGTGATTTTCTTTTAAAATGCTGTAAATGTAATCAATCTTCTCTGTATCTTCATGCAATATATCTATATAAAGCATTTGAAAAAGCGGATCACTGTTTTTTTTATTTTCTGATAATTCTTCCCTGAACAGTGTGTAAGCTTCTTCAAGATGAGTTTTATCCTCAAGGCCCCAGTCTATGAGATTGCGACCTTTTAACTTTTTATATGTATAATATGTTGGCTTTTCTTCAATTAAAATATCATAGATTTCATCGGCTTCACCATATTTATGCAGTATATTGTAAAGTTTTGCCAGATGTTCCCGTATATCAAGGTTTTTCACTTCCTTATCCAATTCTACTCCATGTATAAACTTCTGCTCTGATTCATCATAGTTCCCCGACATCAGATATTCAAAGCCGTAATTATCATATTCCTTAACCTTTTCATATATGCCCTTTGCTTTTTGAAAACTTCTTTCTGCTTCAGGATAATTCTCATTCCGTATATATTCGATGCCCTCTCGATAGTGC
>JAUVYC010000114.1 GCA_030603285.1 Spirochaetota bacterium | reverse complement strand
GCCCCGTTATTATTGACAACGTCGTACTTTTCCCCGCTCCATTAGGACCGAGGATTCCAAAAATTTCACCCTCATGAACTTCAAAACTGATACCATCGATTGCAATATTTTTCCCGAAAGATTTTTTTAGATTATCTACTTTTAAGACAGCAGTCACTTTGCTCAGAATTTAGCCTTACAATTCATATAGAAAAATAATAGATTTTACTAATGATTTGATAACGCAGATCAAATCCTTTTAAAATAATTATGAGATAAATTTAAGCCTTATACAGTATTATCAAAGAAATCTTTTTAGTTTTGTAAATTAATGTTTAATTATATCTCAAATTGTGCATGTTATATGGATTTCTTAAACAGAGATATCTACCGAATAATCTACATAAGCCTTAATCTCATAACCAGCAGGAATTACAGCACTTTCACCTTTCATTAATAATATAAATAAACAAAGAACAATACCGAGTATAATAGCAAGTGTTTGCTTACTTTTCCCTTCTCGAGTAACTGTTGCTCGTAGAGGAACTTCTGTTCCGTCGACTGCTGTTGTACTTCTTACAGTAATCATGATTTTCCCAGGTTTTCCAATCAGACCTTTTTCTTCTACAAATGCGACTTCTCCCCCGGTTCTGGTTCCCTGGCTGATGACAACTTTTCCATTTACTTTTACATCTCTTGCAACAACCAGATCGACTGGATCGCCAACATATACCGTATCGGAGTTAATACTTTTCTCTAACCTCAGTGCAACCGGTGTTCCTTCTTTTATCGTAAGGTTTGCTGCCAGTGCTGATATAGGACTGCTGAAATTCATAAGAAATAACGCCAAAAAAGACATCAACAATCCAAATGTAAAGAAAAAATTAGATCTTCTTTTTTCCATTTTTTACTCCCTCCTTTATTTAATTTATTGTTATATATTAAATTAAAGTTGTATTTATATTATCAATTAGCTATCACCTCCTTCTTTCTAAATATTTTTATAACCCAGGAGATCAGCAAAAAATAAACAGGGAACAATACCATTCCACTGCCGACTCCAGTTGAAAACCCAGAAATAAATCTTAAATAATTATTACTTATCCATATTCCTTTAAATTGAATCGTTCCATCGATTACCGCAGGAAGTATTAAAATAATTGCACTTTTCCAATAAATTCTTTTTACGCCTTTCAATCCTAAAAATATCCCTGTTAAGAGCAGCCCTAAAAAAAGTCCGAAACACCGGCTACACAACGCCATATTTGATCCGAAAATCCAGATACACCTTGTGGGTATCTGATGACAAATATAACGCAACCAAACATAAAAATAGTAGGATGCTGCAATCATTCTTGATTCTAAAAAAGGAGCTAAAATGGCATCTAAGGCAATGATGACTAAAATTATATAAATAGGAATAGTATATGTAAAGAATTTAGTTTTTTTTTCTTCATGATTATACATGGTTTTCTCTAATCAAACCATCTTTAAAATTTATTTATACATAAAATATTTAATTTTTTTATTTTCGGTAAAATTATATCAAATATAAGTTCTTTGTCAATAAAAATAAAAAATATAAAGTGGTAAATATAAACGATCTTTTAAGTTGATATTAATTTAACTATCAATAGCGGAAATGCATGTTTTTTTTTGGAAAGCGTAAAATAATAAAAAAATCTAAAAAGAGCTTAAGGGGCAAAAATGTTCATTACTCTTTCGCCGAAATAGATACCCCATAATCCGATCACGGCTTGATTCGGGTATGTGAACGAAGGCAACATGCAGGGTTTTTCCGCCCTCAGACACACGAGTCACCACAGCAGTAAGGGTTATCCGTGCTTCTCTGGAGGTAAAAAAGGAGAGTTTAATATCGTCTCTTGCATGAAATTGCCTCCCCCTGTTGTTCAGACTGGCTCCTCCTCCCCCAAGATCAATAAAGGTGGTAAGAACCGCAGGCTCATGCGAATCTGACGGTTTTACATAAACCGGAAGTCTGATTTTCTTTCTATAAAACTTTCTCCTCTGAAGCCGTTTGATGTTATCAGAATGGGCTGCACGGATCACTCCATTCCCGGACTTTTGAACAAAAGTAGAAATGGAAAAGATTCCCGAGCATTTCTGAAAGTAGACTTGAATGGGTGAGCTGGATGCGGGAGGCGGACACCCATTCTCGATGCCAATAATGAGTGAGCCAGGTACGAACTTAAGGATCTTTCCCGGGGTTTGTTTTCCTCCCTTCCGGACAATTATAACGGGAAGATTTGTTGAAAGGTCAGCACTGGAAAGAGGGATCTGTTCTGGGTCCTGCCTTTTAAAGCCCAGTTTCAGACGCAGCCCGGCAATGATGGGAGCGGAAATCTGCTGCTCATTCCGGAGTTTTCTTACACATGTATTAAAAGTTGATTGTTTTTCAAGGAGCAGATTTTTTTCCTGGGGAGTTTTGAGGTATTTTACAAGATGATACAGCATCCGCAGTTCAGAAAGGCTGAATGGGGTTTTTTTGATTATTTGCTCATATGTATCCTGTGCTCTCCGGGTCTTTTCTGTTATGCTTTTTTTTAGCTGGTATCTATTTGCAAATAGGAACATTGAGAAAAAACTCAGAACCAGAATAATAAAGATGCTGATCTCCTGCGGACTGTGTACAAAACCTTTTGCAATTTCTTCAAATAACAGAGCTAACTTCTGTTCACTAAGTACGATCATTTTAGTTACCTGCTTACTTAAATATCGGGTATGCTTTTCTATTTTTTTATACTTTATTGAAGATATAATATAAAATAATCGCCAGAGAATTACATGGATATATAAAATTAATAAAAAAAGAAAAAAATAATAATGACATAATGTATGACTTATAGTATAGTATGGTGTTTTTAAATGCTTGAGTTTAATAAACAGGCACCTATAAAAATGGCTGGTGCATGTAAATAATATTTATTTTTAAAATTTATTTGATATATTTATAATTAGTTGTATTTTATTGATATCTTAAACTTTAGTATCAAACAGCTACTGTTACCTATAAATGGACATTAAAGAAAGATTTATTCAGCACTCATACTCGTAAATTTAATTACAGGTATTATAAATTAAATAAAGGGAGGTGAAAGTATGAAAAAGGTTTATATTATTCCAATTATAATTGTTATTTTGGCGATTATTATACTTGTTATTGGAAAATTCACATGGTGGGCAAAAGTAGTTCCACTGGGAACGGAGGAGAATCCAATAATCTGGTCTTTTGTGCCATCCGGCGAGATGGAGCGGGTGACAGCCGGTGCGCAGTCGGTGGCTGACCTGCTGTATGACGAAACAGGTCTTTACATTAGCACAAATGTTGCAACCGAATATGCCGGTGTGATTGGGGCATTAGAAAGCGATCCGCCGGAGGCTCATATGGCATCTCTTGCGACCTTTGCTTACGTTATGGCAGCTGACCGGGGCGTTGCTGAGGCTGCTCTGATATCTGTCCGTTATGGAAGCCCAACATATAACGGCCAGATCATCGTCAGGGCAGACAGCGGTATTACCAGTGTTTCAGGCCTGAGAGGGAAGACCTTTGCCCGTCCTGATCCCCTGTCTGCCAGCGGGTGGATTATCCCGATGCTTACCATGCGTACTGCAGGGATAAATCCGGATACTGATCTGAAAGAAATCGTTGATGTAGGCCCCCATGAGTCGGTCGTCGCTGCAGTATACAACGGCGATGTCGATGCGGGCGCTACATATGTGGATGCAAGGTCACGGATTGAGAAAGACTATCCTGACGTAATGGAAAAGGTCGTGATTATTGAGATCACTGAAGATATACCGAATGACGGTGTGCAGTTCAGTCCGACTGTTCCTGATGAATTACGTGAAAAGATTGTAAATGCGCTCCTTGAGATTGCAGAAACCGAAGAAGGGAAAGAGGCGCTGTATACGGCGTATCAGTGGGAGGCTCTCGCAGAACATGATGACACCTTTTATGATCCATTCAGGCAGGTGCTTCAGGCTTCAGGGCTGAGTATCGATAAGCTTCAGAAATAGTCAAGCAAGAATAGTTAAAGAATGGCTGAGTTTCCCATTTCACTGCCAAAAGGAAGACACCTCCTTTGGAGGTGGTCTATAATATTTCTAAAAAGATTAATTCAAAGGCTATGCCTTTAAAAACCTTTTGGCTTGGAAAAAGTCACCTGCTTTGCAGGTGGTCTTTTACTGTTACATGAAGATGTATGTTTAAGGCAGGGATGTTTGAGGCAAAAAACCTTACGCATGTTCACGAAGACAGAATCGGAGCTCTGCGGAACCGTCATTTTATGAGGCCGCAAGAGCCGTACGGTGAAGATGCGGTAGCCAATATTGGGCCGCAGGAAAAGGGGCGGAGTAATGGTTAGGACACCAGATCAACAGAAACCTGTAAAAAGCCTGGTATCAGGACCTGCAGCGTGTGCAGCCTCATTGATCCTGCCCGGACTTGGCCAGGTGCTGGCAGGGCAGTTCAGGCGGGGCATGCTCATGTTTGGCTCGCTCGGGAGTATCATTGTACTGATGCTCTGGCGGATAAATCTTCTTGCACACCGCGAGATTGGGATTTTTGCCAAGTTTGTAAAAGCGTTAAATCGGCGGCCCTTCTTTGTGGTCCTCATTGCATCATGCACTGTTTTTTTATGGCTGTGGAACGCCCGGGATGCCCACAGGCAGGCCAGGCCGGGCAAGAAGGGCGGCTCCGGGATATTTGTTTTAATCGTTATCATATTTTTTGCTCTGGGCTGGCAGATCAGCCAGATTGACCTCTACAAGATGGTTACAGAGCTGCCTGACGCAATCCCGCCCCTCTCCAAGGTTCTCTGGCCGTGGAAGGCAGCGGTTACCAGGGAAATCGAAGAAATCGGAGCAGGGGCAGATATTCTCATAGATTGCGATGGAACTCCACCCCCGCCGCCGGAGGAAATTCAAGGAAAGCCGTATTTAATGTCCAGCCCGACGTGCGGGGAGCTCTCCAGGATGGACGAGAACTACGAGGTGATAAAAGGCACAACGCTCACCCTTACAGGGAGGGGCTTTGCGCCAAACACTAAGACCCCGATATGGTGGATAGATTCCCTGGGGAATGAGTTTCGTCCGCGGCAGGAGGGAGAATATGTTGCTGTCCAGACTGACAGCAAGGGGGCTTTCCGATTTGAGCTTACCATGCCCTACCGGCTAATCCCGCCCAGCGCCAGGGGGCCCCAGATCCACCGGGTAGAGGCACGGCAGATCTCTGCAGTCGGCAATCTTATTATTGACGATCCTTTAAGACTTACACTCGGACGAATGGCAGAGACCATTTTCATGGGAATGATGGCAACATTTTTCGGTATTTTGTTTGCAATCCCTGCGAGTTTTCTGGCCGCACGGAACCTGATGTCAGGCTCATGGACAACCATTGCCATCTATTACCTAACCCGCTCCGTAATGAACCTCGTCCGCTCAATTGAGCCTCTGATCTGGGCGCTGGTTGCAGTAGTCTGGGTTGGACTTGGCCCCTTCGCCGGTATCATAGCTCTTACAGTCCATTCAATTGCAGCGCTGGGGAAACTCTATTCCGAAGCCATAGAAACTATTGATCCGGGTCCCGTTGAAGCGGTACAGGCCACCGGGGCAACGGGTCTTCAGACCATCATATACGCTGTGATGCCGCAGATGATACCACCTTTTGTTTCGTTTTCTATCTACAGGTGGGACATTAATGTCCGTATGTCAACGATTATCGGCATGGTTGGAGGAGGCGGCATCGGCTTTTTGCTTGTCCAGTACATCCGCCTGCTGGATTACAGGGCAGCAGGTATTGCCGTGTGGTTTATTGTTATTACTGTGGCAATTCTGGATTATGTGAGTGCGGAGATCCGGCAGCGTTTTGTATAGAGAACCATATCCTTTATGGAAAAGATTATAAAAAGAGACGGTAGAATTGTTCCCTTTAACAGTGAGAAAATTACCATGGCCATTCTTTCGGCAGCCATAGCGGTAGGGGGGCGTGACCGCAGGACTGCTCAAAAGGTTACAGACGATGTGATTGTGCGGCTGGAATCCAGGGAGAATCCTCAAAGCTATCCCACTGTTGAAGAAGTGCAGGACCTTGTTGAGAAATGCCTGATTGAACGGGGACATGCAAAAACTGCAAAGACGTACATTATATACCGGTACGAGCATGCGCTGAAACGAGCGGGGAAGGAAAGCCTTACATATTCTTCAGATAACATACCGTATCATAAACTTTGGCTGGCCCTGTCCTGGGGCGTGAACAATGACTGTGTCTCCTTAAACCAGATGCGGCAGATTATAGAGGAAAGACGGTACCCTGAGCTTGTCATGGCCTCTGAAGAGTTCTACCAGGGAGAGCTGGATGATGCTGTTCGCCTGATCCTCGAAAGGATCAATGATATTAAGATTATCATTGTATCAGGACCTTCCTCTTCGGGCAAGACCACCACGACTATAAAGATCGGCCAGAGGCTCAAAAAAGAGGGCTATTCTCTTGTCTCACTGAATGTGGACAATTACTATTTAGACCTGAAAGACCAGCCCAGGGATCCATATGGAGATCATGATTATGAAACCCCCCAGGCGATCGACCTTGAATTGATCAATAGGCATCTGAAAACACTGCTCGATGGGAATACCGTTCAGGTGCCCTATTACAATTTTAAGACAGGAAACAGGGAAGGGATTTCAGAAGAACTTTCCCTGGGTGAAAATGAAATTATCCTTATCGATTCCCTTCACGGGATGTTCGATGAAATGACCGCTGGGATAAATGAGGAGAAGAAGTTTAAGCTCTACATAGAAACTCTCTCCCAGATCAAAGACAGAGATTCCCGGTTTATCCGATGGGCAGATATTCGTATGCTCCGCAGGATGGTGAGGGATATGCAATTCCGGAACTACAGCCCCGGACAGACCCTTGCTCACTGGCATTATGTCCGCCGGTCTGAGCTCCGGTATATAATACCCCGTCTTACACAGGCTCATTTTATTGTAAACAGCTTTCTTGCCTATGAGCTCCCTCTGATGAAGCACCGGCTGGGGAGCTATTTTCTTGCATTTACCAGTGAGCTCAAAGATGCCACGGAAAAAGATGATGCTTTTAGCAGGGCACAGAGAGTCGAAGAAATTTTCCGGCAAATACCTGTCTGGACGGATGAAAGCATTGTCCCGGGCAAATCTCTTTTAAGGGAGTTCATCGGGGGAAGTGAGTATTCTTACTAGCCAGCTTTACAAGCAAGCCGGTAATAAAAGAGTATGAAAATAACGGGCAGTTTTGAATGAACCTATTTTCGCAGTAGGGGCAGCCCCATGTGGCTGCCCTTGTAGGGGCAAGTTTTAGATCTGCCCGAAATAAACCAACCCCTGTTTCATAACTAGCCGGATTTAATAAAAAGATTATGCAAAAGCGAAACATATTAGATATCCTGATCCTTGTTGCCCGTCCTGCTGCAGGGAAAAGCGAGCTTATCGATTACCTCAGGAAAAAGGGTAAAGATGAACGGGAACGACGTTTTCATATCGGGGAGATTGAGGAAATCGATGATTTTTCCATGCTATGGACGTGGTTTGAGGAGGATAAAATTCTCTCTGAAATGGGAAAGCCGCGTCTTCATACCACTTCTGACTGTTATTTCACAGAACCCTATTTATGGGACCTACTTATTCGGCGGATCTGTCTGGAATATGAAAAATGTGTAAAGAGAAATCCTTCCTATCATGACCGGTTTACAACGATTATTGAATTTGCCCGTGGATGTGAACACGGTGGGTTCACCCGCGCCTTCCGGCATCTGAGCAGCGTGGTTTTAAAATCATCGGCAGTGCTGTATATAAATGTTTCCTTCCAGGAATCACTGCGGAAGAATAGAAGACGGTTTAATCCGGAACGGCCTGACAGCGTACTTGAGCACAGTATTCCTGATGATAAAATGGAAACCCTGTACAAAGAAAATGATTGGGATGCTTTTTCTTCGCCTGATCCTGATTACCTTTTTGTTCAAGGTATAAAGCTGCCGTATGATGTGCTGGAGAATGAAGACGATGTTACAACATCCCCTGGAGAAGCCCTTGGCAGGCGGCTTGAAAAAACCCTTTCACGTTTGTGGGAGCTGTATACAAAACGTGAAACCTGAGTATTTTTCAATATATTTCTTTTATTTTTTGGTACCCGGGATGGTACCTATGTGTGTATACCCATCTGCTTTATCCTACCAGTGATATTTTATCGAAAAAGTTGAAAAACTATCTGTATACTCTTCATCATTTACCTGTACTTCAGTGACAACCGCACCCCTGGGACCT
>JAUVYC010000183.1 GCA_030603285.1 Spirochaetota bacterium | reverse complement strand
CTCCGGTTTGTGCTCTTTGATGAGATCCCCAAAAGCCTTTGCATATTTTACAGTATCGTAATATGCCAGTGCAGGGCTGTCACACACATATACCCTGTCTGCGCCGTGTTCGTATAGAACATCAGTATGTTGCTTTACATTTGATCCGATAAGAACTGCAGAGAGTTTTACACTGAGATTATCAGCGAGTTCCTTTCCTTTTGAGAGGAGCTCGATGCCGATCTCCTGCAGTGTATCCCAATCCTGTTCAGCATAAACCCACACCTCTCCATGGTTTCCCATACAATTACCTCATAATTAAATACATTTGATAATAAAAAGAATACTTTTTTTTATAAATCGTATTTTACTGTAGGGGCAATTCATGAATTGCCCCTACTACAGTTACAAATTATAAGCAACTGACGGTATTTTCATACCGTTATGGTATGAAATACCGATCTTTGTAAATGAATAAAACCATATTACCATGTATGATCTTCGATCAGTTCTGAGACAAAAGCTTTAATTCCTTTATCCGTGGGTTCGATTTTTTTAAATCCTTTTCCCGTAAGGGAAATACTCTCGATTTTTTTTACCATAGTGGGCGAACCTGCAAATCCGATTTCGGATGGGTCTGCATTAATATCCTCAAGACCCCATATTTCTATAAAAAGTCCCTTTTTTTTCAGATATTCCCGCAGCATACCGGTATCTTTGCACTGCTGGTACTTCGGCAGCAGTGCAGGAAGGTTAAATTCGCATGCAGCCTTCCTGTATTTCAACAGCTTTTTTACAATAAAAGGCCTTGGTTCATTTGCAGTATTTGTTACTGTAAGAAGAGCTGGAAGATCAGCTTCAACAACTTCAGAACCGTTATCTATTAACCTCTTTACCTTTATTTTCCCATCGCCCAATGTCTCAATAGTTTCTACATAGGTGAGCTGAGGTATATTAAGTTTTTCAGCTGCCTGGGGCCCAACCTGTGCTGTATCCCCATCGATTGCCTGGCGGCCGCAGAATACGATATCAAAGTCCGGTATTTTTACACCGATCGCCTGCTTGAGTGCGAAGGATGTTGCAAGAGTATCCGATCCTGCAAATTTGCTGCCACTCAAAAGGTGTACATTGTCAGCCCCCCTGTAAAGCGATTCTTTCAAAACTGTGACAGCAGAAGGAGGCCCCATTGAGATCACATCGACTGTACCACCATACTGTTCTTTCACCTGGAGTGCCATTTCAAGGGCATTGAGATCCTCCGGGTTAAATATTGCCGGAAGTGCAGACCGGTTAACAGTTCCGTCTTCCTTCATCGCTTCGCCGGTAATGTTTTTTGTATCAGGAACCTGCTTAACCAGTACAACCATGGTATATTTTTTCATCGAAAACCCCACATTTTTTTGGTTAAAACCGAAATTTAAAATAACAAACCTCTGTTGTCAAATAGTTTATTTTAAGGCTTAATTAAAAATACACAATATTTTACGGCTGAGTTACAGCAGACGCAAAGAAATTTCTTTGCCTCTTCTGAGGCTCTGTGGTTTAATAGTACTAAAAATATTCAATAAGTTTTTGCTGCAGGTCTTTATAAAGCATAAAGGTCCTTGAATAGTGGTGAAACTTTTTTTTGTCCGGAGTAAAGATTTTTTTTTCTCTTACTATGGAGTCAGCTGCTGTTATTATATCTCTATAATATCCTGCTGCAACTGTACATACTATAGCGGTCCCCAGTATTTCTGCATCTTCAACCTGTATTTTTGTAAAAGATTTGCCGGTAACATCTGATTTTAGCTGGATGAACCAGTCCTTTTTTGCTCCCCAGCCGGTTGTGGCAATAGGGAAATCGAATGAACATTTGTTTTTTTCGATTATCTCTATACAGTCCCTGAGACTTAATACAATTCCAAGATACACTGAGAAGATCAGGTCATCTTTTGTATGTTGAAACGTTAGACCGAAGAACATACCTTTTGCATACGGATTCCATAGAGGAGTTCTTTCACCCTTCAAATAGGGAAAGAAAACAATTTCGTCATTGCTCCCTGTCTTTTTACGATAATTGAACTCTGCAGTCCCGAGAACCTTGTTAATCCAATCAAGCGCTTTGCCTGAGGTGCTTGTGATTCCTGCTATATTCCATAATCCATGAATAAAATGTTTATAACTCAGTAAACGGTTGTCATTTACCGGGCTGTTCCAACATAAATTAATACCCCCTGATGATCCTGATCTTTCACAGGATTTCCCTTTTAAAAGTGTATTTGTACCTACAAGAGCAGCAGCAAAATCAACACCAACTGCGAAAACCGGGACATTTTCTGGTATGCCGTAAATTTTTAAAGCACTTTCAGTTACATTCCCGATTCTTTTCCCCATATAATGGATTGGTGGAAACTTTTCTTCTTCCAGTCCTGCTTTATCAAGCGATTTTTTATCCCAGGGTTTTATCCCTTTTGATGAAGATGATGCTGCAAACTCTCCTGTCATTAAAAAAGCAATATAATCGAATGATTGTAAAAACTTGTGGGTGTTTTTATAGATTTCAGGCAGTTCCTCTTTAAAAAATAATGCAATCGGAATATACATTGTTGATGTTATTCTATCAGTTTTTCTTTCGACTAATCGTTTTATATATTTTTTTACTCTATCATCAAGATAACCTACGGCGGCAAAGAGAGCCCTTCCATCTTTTCCTACCGGTACGAGTGTGGGACCATGACCGGTAATACCAACGGCTTTTATTTTATTCATATCTATTCCATCAGAGAGCCTTTTAAATGTATATCCCAGAGCTTCTTTGAATTCACTCATTTTATATTCGTGATATAAATCGTTTTCACCATGATAATAGTATTCACTTCTTGTTATAATCTCACCTTTTTGAGAAACAAGAGCCGCCTTAAAACGTGTGGTTCCGACATCTATACAGGCAAAATAGACTTCATTCTTCATTTTATTCTCTTTATCCATCTGTTATAATCGCTGAACTGCCACTTACTTATAAAAAACATGCACAAAAATGATGAAAATGTAATTGCCTTAATATTTCGTATCAATGTTTTCATTCCTTTTTATAGCAATAATAAACAGTTCATAGCTCTCTTTTCTTGAGCTTTTGGGTTTGAATAAAACGATTTTTAAAAAATCTTTTCTCACTCCATCGATAAATGCTTTCAAATCCTCTCCTTGAAATACTTTAGCAATTATTGATCCATTGATTTTTAAAACACTCTGTGCAATCCGGAAAACCTTTTTTACAATAGCCAGAGAATTCTGACTATCAACAAACTTATTCCCGGTTGTATTGGGGGCAGCATCGCTTGTAATAAGATCGAAAGTATTCTTATTGCTATTTAAAAATTTTTCATCTATATGAAAGATGTTGCCATGTATAAAAGTAAACCGTTTATCAGAAATCTGTACATTCTTTTTTATATCAATGCCAACTATTTTTCCGTTTCCAATTTTCTTAAGAAGGTACTGGCTCCAGGAGCCAGGTGCGCATCCAATATCAAGAACTTGAAAACCGTTTTTAATAAGCTGGTATTTATTATTAATTTCCTCAAGCTTATAAACAGATCTTGCAGAGTATTTTTCTTTTTTTGCTTTTTTAAAATAGTGATTCTGTATCTTCTTCAAAAAAGTATACCCCAAAAGATATAGCCGACCTTCACGCCCTCCCCTACATCAAAATAATAATTTATATGATGATGAGAAAGATTTCAATTCTATTCGCCTGGAATTGCTGAAAATCAAGTAGAGATTTCAGAGAAACTACTCATTAGTTGAACTTCAAGTTGTTTTTTAATCGAAAGCATGATATTTTTATATAAAAATCTATATTTTGATTGTGGAGCTTCCAAAATGATGAATCTTCAAGTCATGAAAAAAAAGAGATATCTAGAAATCTTTAAAAAGGTTTGCCAGCTGCCAGGATATTATCAGAAATTTAAAGCATTTACCCTGATTGAGCTCATGGTGGTTATTGTAATTTTAGGGATACTTGCTGCTTTTGTAGTCCCAAGGATCTCTAAAAGGCCTGAAGATGCGAGGGTAATAAAAGCAAAGGTAGAAATATCAAGTATAGGACAGGCGCTTGAATTATACTACCTTGATACCGGAATGTATCCGACCACAGATCAGGGTTTAAGTGCTCTTGTGGAAAGACCCGGAACCGGTGATATTCCTGCAAACTGGAGGGAAGGGGGGTATCTCTCTAAAAGAAAGGCGCCTGTAGATCCCTGGGGTAACCCTTACGTATATATTTCTCCAGGATTTCAAAATGAGGATTATGATCTCTATTCCCTGGGAAAGGATGGTGGAGAAGGGGGAGAAGGGTACGATGCTGATATTACCAACTGGGAATAGGGGGAAGAAAGCATTAATAGATGAAACATTTTCTCCTTAAGGCTTTTACACTTATTGAGCTCCTCGTTGTCCTTTCAATTTTATCAATACTGTTTTTTATTATAACGCCCCGTTTTGTTTCATCGGTTAACCCGGAAAAAACAAAGAATTTTACTTTGAGGCTGCAGAATTCACTCATATATCTTAGTGATAAGTCTGTACTTGAAAAGAAAATATATCTTTTTACGATGGACCTTGATGAAAGGCAGTACTATTTTACAGTCTCAGAAGAAGGAAATCCTGAAGGAAATGTCAGAGATCGTTACCTTGTGCCTGTATCCTTCCCGGCACATCTGGTAGTAAAAAGTGTTAAAGTGATACCCGGGGATGAGGTAATAAGCGGAAAGGTCACTATTCCTTTTACCCCGATTGGAATGCTCTTTTCATTTGAAATAACTGTTGAGGAAAAAGAAGACAAAGTATTTGTAATAAGTGGGAATAATTTAAGTAACTCGATTAATATTATCAGGGTTACCCAGGATAAGGCAGAAATTCTGTATTAGCCACTCTTTCCGGCACGCCGGTAATCAAAGATTATAAAAATATCGGGCCGTTTTGAATGACTATATCTTCGTACTAATACCATGCTTCTTATTAGTACTTTAATAACAATTTCCTTGCTTTTTTGGCACAAACTTTAGTTTGCAAGAAAATATCTTTTTAATCGTAAATGCGGCTTGTCCGCATTAGGGACTTAGATCAACACTGTGCGTTATTTCAATACCTATGCTGAACGGCCTGAACCGGAGGGGGAGGAGGTAATTTAAGCTGCTGGGCTGAAAAAGTCGAAAAAGCTCCTGCACCCCCCTTTGATTCCCCCCGGCAGAACCCGCCTTCAAAACTATTAAATGAAACCGGCAAAGGGGCGCCGTACCACAGCATTGTAAACCCAATTTATCATGGTAGTAAAGTCAAAGACCGGCAGCCTGACTGCTTCTTGAATAGCCCAGGCATAAGGTGGCATGTCGCTGCACTCAATGAGGAGTGCACCAATATCTGGGTTCTCGTTAACCACTTGCTTTGAAAAGTCAACTAGCTCCTGCTCAAGCTTTGCATTGTTGAAATGTCCTTTATCTTGATTAATATTGTTCATTTGGGGCAATCCTTGAGCGCCGGCGATAACGACAGTGGAGCGGTCATTAACCCCGCAATTCTCAAGGGCGGGTGCAGGAACCAAAGCATCTCCATCAGCACAGATAATACCTACCTTCTGACCAGGCTTAAGCGAGCGACTTATCATTGGTATCTGCATCAGGCTAGAGAGGAAACAAGGAACATTCAAT
>JAUVYC010000268.1 GCA_030603285.1 Spirochaetota bacterium | reverse complement strand
TAAGCCCGAATAAAGAGAGGGCATATATTCTTTTATGGCATTAAGTATTGATTTTACCTTAAATGTAAATAAGCCTGCATTCCACAAGAATGACCCATCCTCGACAAACTTCAGCGCCTGCTCAAACGACGGTTTTTCCCTGAACATTTTTACCCTGTACACATTGAGCTCAAAATCTCCCTGCAATTTCTGACCGGTTTCAATATATCCATACTCAGTAGCAGGCCTTTCCGGGGCTATTCCAAATGTTACAAGGTTCCCTTTTTCTGCGGAGAGTACCGCAGTGTTGAGTGCTTTGATAAACTTCTCCCTGGGCTCTACCACATGATCAGCTGAAAGAACAGCCATGATATCCTCCGGGTCTTTTTTATAAAGATAAACAGCAGCAAGCCCGATTGCCGGTGCTGTATTTTTCCCCTCAGGTTCAACAATTAGATTGCTCTTTTTTATGAGCGGAAGCTGTTCCAGGATTATGGATCCAAATCTTTCTCCTGCAACAATAAAGATATTCTCTTTTTTTATTTCAGGATAAACTCTGAAAAAGGTCTCCTGAATCATCGTCCTGTCAGAAATGATTTTATGAAACTGTTTTGGTTTCGTCATTACACTCTTTGGCCAAAATCTTTCACCCTTTCCGCCTGCAATAATTACGATTGAAAACACCCCGTTCCTCCTTTACATTTAATAAATGATTCTATCTTCCGCCTTATAATGTCCACATCTGTGGGTTTAAACCAGAATACCCCGGGTTCTTTCCTGAACCATGTAAGCTGTCTCTTTGCATACCGTTTTGTATCCCGTACGAACCGCCTCAATGTTTCGTCATACGAACAGCATCCTTTAAAATACTGGAAAAAATGACTGTAACCAAGCCCCTTCATTGCCGGAAGCTTTTCTGTGTATCCTTTCATTAAAAGGCTGTACACTTCCTGAGCAAGGCAGCAGTCAATCATTTTTTTGCATCTGGATTCTATCCTTGCATACAGATCCTCCCTGTCAATGTTGAGACCTATTTTCAGGGGCATAAGCTGCCTTGTTTTCCCCTTTTGCAATAACCTGGAAAATTTTATTCCAGATGTATAATATATCTCGAGCGCACGAACAATCCGCAATATATCATTCTGGTTCACCAATTTTGCTGTGGGTGGATCAATAGTAGAAAGCTCTTTATAAAGATACCCTTTGTTTTTTTCTTCTTTTTTATACAATGTTTCACGCAACTTTCGCTCCGCGGGTGGAGCATTTAGCAAATCAAATTCCAGAGCCCTGAAATAGAGCCCTGTTCCTCCAACAAGAATAGGGATCTTTCCTCTTTGATTTACCTCAGAAATAATTTTCAATGCCAATCTTTTAAAATCGCCGGCACTAAACCTGAAATCCGGTGGTATAATACTCACCAGATGATGGGGTGCCTTTTTCATATGCTCTGCTGTTGGCTTTGCAGTACCCAGGTCAAGCCCTTTATAGACCTGCATCGAATCAACTGATATAATTTCACCAATATCCTGCGCCACCTCGCAGGCAAGATCAGTTTTTCCAACACCTGTTGGTCCAAAGATAAAAACAAGTCTATCCTTTTTCACAGAGGTGAAGCCCTCTTCAAATGACATATTCGGTTATAGCTGGATTAATACATTATGGCAAGAGACGAATAAGTTTTAAAAAAAGCCGGTTTATCTTTGACATGAGCTGTGCTCACCCGTATTTTGACAACCTGGGTTTTATATATAATATAATAAACATTACTGTCTTTAAAAATTTTAATCAAAAAGCCATACAAATGCCGATATACAACCGGGATCTTTATATTTTTTGATATTACTCACCTTTCTGCAGATCATACTTTATTTCTTTGCTTAAAATCTGTTTTAAGGAAAGGGATGCGATTTTTTCATTGAATTCTTCCAGCTCATCATCACCGATAAAGTTTATCTCTCTTGCTCTCTTCATTACCGCTTTGGAGAGTAAGTACCTGTTTTCGGTAAAATCGATTATCTTATATATTGGAAGCATATCTATTCCCTTTTCTTAAATCCTCTTTTCTTGATTTCAATTTCAATAATCTCCTCAAGCCTCTTTACTGCGGCTTCCACCCTGTCATTCATTATAATATACTGAAAATGATCTGTGTATTCAAGTTCTTTTTGTGCATTTAACAGCCGTAATTTCACCTTCTCTTCACTTTCCGTGCCTCTCTCCTTCAGTCTTCGTTCAAGTTCTTCTAAACTGGGGGGCCGAATAAAAACGGTAACAGCGTCATCAAACTCTTTCATTACATTTAGAGCTCCCTGTACATCCAGATCAAGGATACATATTTTTCCCTTCTGTAAGTACTCTTCAATCTGTTTTCTTACTGTTCCATACAGTTCATTGTGCACAGCTGCCCACTCAATGAACTCATTTTTTTCTTTCATACGTATAAACTTTCCCCTATCGATAAAAAAATAATCAAGACCGTCAACTTCATCCTCCCGTTTTTTTCTTGTTGTATATGACACAGAAAATTTAAGATCTGGATGTTTACACAGTAAATCTTTATAAATTGTTGTTTTTCCGGTCCCCGATGGAGCACATACCACCAGAAGAAAACCTCTTTTATTCAATGTTTCTTACCTGTTCCTTAATCTTTTCTAAACATGACTTCACATTTACTACTTCTTCAGAAACTGAATAATCCGGCATTTTTGACCCAATGGTGTTGATCTCACGATTCAGCTCCTGGATAATAAAATCAAGCTCCCTGCCGCAGGCTTCATCACAATGAATTGTACTCAACATCTTTTGTATATGCCCGTTTATTCTCGAAATCTCCTCACTTATATCAACCTTATTGGCAAATATTACGACTTCCATCATAAGTCGAGTTTCTTCCACTTGATTCTCGATAAGCTCACTTATCTTTTCCTTTAATTGATCCTTATATCTGTCAA
Source organism: Spirochaetota bacterium (assembly GCA_030603285.1). Lineage (GTDB taxonomy): Bacteria > Spirochaetota > B62-G9 > B62-G9 > DRHN01 > JAUVYC01. Next base: position 856 of record JAUVYC010000268.1, on the reverse strand, counting down.
CTACAGAGGGGGATAATGCAGCAATTTGATCCAGGGAGTTGGTAATCCTCTGGATATTTTTTAATATTTCTTTTTTTGTATTTTCACCTTCAATATGTCTTGATTCCTGGAATGCTTCAATTGTACTTACAAAAATCTCTTCAATCACTTCTTCAGGGATATCTTTACATTCCCAATCCTCATAAGGGTTTATCAAACCTTTCATTGAAAACATCTCAGATAAGGAAATCCGAAAACTGGAATTCGTTTCGTTCTGAATTTTTTTTATGATTCTGTAATACTTATCAACCATTGACGTAATCAGGGTTAATTCAAGCTGTTCATTTGCCGTTAATTTAATAGATATTTCCACCTTTCCCCTTTTCACATATTTTTTTAATATTTTCCTCATTTTTTCTTCTAAATGCTCGATGGAGAAATGGAGCTTAAACCTTATATCAAGAAATTTATTATTTAATGCTTTGATACCGATTTCCAGTGTGTAATCTTTTAATTCATAAATCTTTGACGCATAACCAGTCATACTGTGCACTTTTAAACTCCTTGTATTTTAATGTAGGGGAAATTCATGAATTGCCCCTACTTTCCATTAAACTGCAATTAAATACTATAAAAATATATATTCGTATTAGCAGGTCTTATTAGCTCATGATAATCAAAGGCAATAAAAATAGACGACCGATTTTACAACAGGTATTTTAATGTTAGTACCATGCTTCTCATTAGGGCAGGCACATGGGCCTGCCCCTACAATATAATCTATGCAAGTTGGCCAGCCTATAACCAATCATTAATACAAGGATTTTATTAAATTCATTTTTATCCTCTATATTATGCTCATTACAATTAATTCATG
>JAUVYC010000098.1 GCA_030603285.1 Spirochaetota bacterium | reverse complement strand
TTCGGAAATTATTGCCTTGCGTTTCTTTATAATCCTGTTAAATAAGGATGATTTCCCTACATTCGGTTTTCCTATTATAGCAACTATTGGAATAAAATTATTTGAACTATACATTTTCTCTGAAATAGTCTTCAAAGCGGTTTATCTTTTTTTCTCCGATATATCGATTTATATCCTTTTTTTATGGATTTTTCATTCTTTGAGATAGTATATTTTGGTGCAAATATATTGGATGTTTTGAAAATAATTGCTATACCAATGGCAATTCTTTCTGAACCGGGAAATTCTTTATAGAATTCTTCCATTAGTCTCGATCCTTATATAAATAAACAGTCTATAATATACATGGAATATTTTCTATTAACAATTACCTTTTCCCTTCTCATAAGTGTTTATAACTATGTGTTTTTATTATCCTGGCATTGAGAAAACATGAAAAGATTCTTTTTTATTGTTATTCCGATTTTAACTGCTTTTGTTTTTTTCTCCTTTTTATCACAAAAGGATATACGAAACGATAATAAAATTGTTGTCTTTTTCGACGAAAATCTGAATCACCGTTCTTTAATTAAACATGACATAGCAAATAAAATCAAACAATCGGGAATAAAAATCTCAACCGGATATTTTAATCCGGAAGAAATAGATCATTTTATTATTTCAAATCCCGAGGCTTTGTACATTACAGAAAATCAAATGCATTCACATATCTTTTCTTTAAAAAAATTTGATTATTTATCTGTAATGGTCGCAGTAACAAGTACCTCTAATGAATTGTGTGCAATTTCATCAGAAGAATTCAGCAAAGTATTGAAACATGATGCTGTATCTGATATTGAAACGTTAAAAAAAATTGAAAAAAATAAAGTTCCATTTGGAATCATTTCCTTTATAAACCTCACACTTAATGTAAAACCACTGCGTGTAAATGGCACCTTCCCGACTCTGGAGAATATTAAAAGCGGGGAATATGAAAATGTTTACAGAGCTTATATTTACATGAAAGACAACCGGATTCTTGACAAAAACCTTAGTCTTCAGAACGAGCTTGGATCATGGATAAAAAAATCATTTTCTATCATTGCTGGTGGTGATATAATGCTTGGAAGAGGCTCTAAAAGGTATATTGATTTATATGGATCGGAATATCCATTTTATGATATCAGGAAGGAAATAATAAAACATGATATTGCGTTTGCAAATCTTGAATCTCCTATCTCAAATAAGGGGAAGAAGTTCTTTCCTGATAAAGGTATATATTTCAGAGCAGATCCTGTTGTTATTGGCGGGTTGGTGTTTGCTGGTTTTGATATTTTCTCACTGGCCAACAACCATGCACTTGATTGGGGTATTGATGCCATTACAGACACTATGAATTATCTGGAGAAGTGTGGATTACAGTATACAGGAGTGGGATCTACAAGACAGGAAGCGCTGAAGCCGGCCGTATTCAATGTTGGAGGAACAAATGTCGCTTTTATCTGCTACAATGATATATATCCTCTTGCTTTAACAGAATCAGGCAAAACAATAAGAACACTCTCGTTAAATGGAGCTGACTTAAATAGAGAGATTAAACCATTAAAAGAGAAATACGACATAATCATTGCCTCGGTTCATGCCGGTAAGGAATATATTGTTAAACCTGAAATTGAAAAGATAAATAAAATGAGGGAACTCATTGACTCCGGTGTAGATGTAGTTCTTGGCAGCCATCCCCATGTAGTACAGGGCGTGGAGGTTTATAAAGGCGGTTTGATAGCTTATAGCCTGGGTAATTTAATATTTGATCAGAACTGGGCAAAAGAAACAAGGATGGGGCTTCTTTTGGAGATTTCCTTTCTGGGAGAAAGGCCTGTATATTATATTCCGAAGGTTGTATCAATTGATGAATCACAAGCAAAAATCATTAAGAACAATGATTCTGAATACATACTTTCATATTTAAACTTTAATAAGGGAATCCCTGATTATGATAAAAATTAGATATACCATTATATTTTCTGCTATTTTTTTATTAATTGTTTATCAACTGCTTCTCTCCTTTAATGTGCTTCCGTATTTTTTTACAGGCCAGGATATTATCATTTTACTGATTTTTCTTATTTCTATTTTTCTTTTCTTTATTGCACATGCACTTGAAAAAATATCAGCCAAACTATACGAACCAGGACAAAGCATTGCTGTCAGTGTGAATACTGAAGATTACCTGCCCCCTGATTTTCAACTGCCGAAAAAGCTTGAGAAAAAAGACTTCTGTAAATATTTTATTGCAATGCAAAATTATCTCAGAGGTTTCAATGATATTAAAGAACTCACTGATAAATTAATAGTAGCTGTAGCTAAGATTACTCATTCGGAAAGAGCCTCTATTCTCCTCTATAATAAAAAGAAAGATGAGCTCTATATTTACAGAACTTTGGGATGGAACAGCAGTGAAATCAAATTAATTACAAAAACAAAAATAAAACCTGGTGAAGGTATTGCAGGACGTGTTTTTCTGGATGGCAAGCCGGTCGTGATGAATGAAACAGAAGGGAAAAGAGAATTCGGGTTAAAAGATAAATATAAATCAAATTCCTTTATTTCTTTGCCGGTTTTTTCCGGAAACACCATAATCGGGGTACTTAACTTAACTGAAAAAGAGAATGATACTTATTCCAGACATGAAATTGATATGGTTAATTTTATTATCAATGAAGCATCACTTCATTTATTTTACATTATGAAAACAACAAAAGAGAAATTGTAATCGTGATGAAGAAATTAAAAATCCCAATCATTATTTTCATAATTCTTACCGGTTTTTACTTTGCATTTTACTTTTTCAATTCTCCTCCCAATGGCTACAATTCATCATCTTCTTTTGTTGTAAATCAGGGTGAAAATGTAAAAATTATAGCAAAAAATTTATTGGATGAAGGATTTATTCGTTCAGATGTTTTCTTTTTTTCTTTAATCAGAATAAGCAGGAAAGCCAGATCCATAAAGTCCGGCCAGTATAATATAAATTTCAATTTGAGAAATACAGAGATCCTTCATATCCTGTCAGAAGGAATTGTTGCTACTGAGAAGTTTACTATCCCGGAAGGATATTCATTTAAACAGATAGCTGAACTTCTTGGGAATAGAGGAATAATATCATCTGTGTTGTTTATTGAAGCCTGTAATAATACAGATATTTTAGCAAAATATAAAATCCCTTTTGATAATGCAGAAGGTTTTCTGTTTCCTGATACCTATATTGTAGCAAAAGATTTGAGTGCAGATCAGTTGGTTGAAGTGATGGTAAAAAAGTTTTTTGAGAACTTACAAAAAATACCATATACTGATTACACTGAGCATGATCTAAAAAAGATGGTTATCATTGCCTCTCTTGTTGAGAAGGAGGCCAGATTGGACAGTGAAAGAGCAATAATAGCTGCTGTTTTTTATAATCGTTTGCATAATGGCAAAAGGCTCGAATCGTGTGCAACCATACAGTATATACTTGGAAAGACAAAAGAGAGACTATTAATCAGCGATCTGAAAGTTAAATCTCCCTACAATACTTATTTACATACCGGGCTTCCGCCCGGTCCGATTTCAAACCCGGGATATAAATCATTATTCGCTGCAGTTAATCCGGCAGATGTTGATTATCTTTTTTTTGTATCTAAAAGGGATGGAAGCCATTACTTTTCATCAACATATAAAGAACACCTTAAAGCGATAAAGAGGTATGATAGTTCCGGAAAAATTGGACCCCAGGTAAGTTAACAGGATTTTATGCCCGTCAGGATTGGCCTGATGTTTTTTGAAAAACATTTGTCTTACTATAAGTGATTTGTTATATTATAAAACGCTTATAATCATTCCGAGGTGCCTCAATATAAATTGGCTATATCTGATGATACAATAAACCAGGTAAAAGATCGAACAAATATTATTGAGATAATAGGTGAATATGTAAACCTCAAAGCATCGGGAAAAAACTATAAAGGCTTATGTCCTTTTCATTCTGAAAAAACCCCATCATTTATGGTTAGTCCTGACAAAGGCATATTTCATTGTTTTGGATGCGGTGCAGGCGGGAATGTCTTTACTTTTCTCATGAAATTCAAAGGTATCTCCTTTCCCGATGCTGTTAAATTGCTTGGGGGAAGAGCAGGAATACAAATCAGGAATTCATATAGTGAGAAAGGAATCCAATCAAAATTAGAAACAATTTATAATATAAATAAGGAAACCACAGAAATTTATGAAAAGAATCTTTTTTCAGAAAATGGGAAAAAAGCATTAGAGTACCTGAAGAAAAGAAATTTTGATCCTGGGATAAGAAAATCTTTTCATATAGGATATGCCAATGACAGCTGGGATTCACTGCTTACACTTTTAAGGTCTCGAGGATATGGTATAGACCTGATAGAAGAGTCCGGGTTAATCGTAAAGAAGAAGAAGGGTACAGGTTTTTACGACCGTTTTAGGAATAGAATCATCTTTCCGATACAGGATAATATAGATCGTGTGATCGGATTTGGTGGAAGAACGTTTGATAATAACGATCCGGATATCCCAAAATACATCAATTCAAATGAAAACCTTCTTTATCATAAAGGAAAATATCTATACGGATTCAATAACGCAGCAGACTCCATAAGACAGGCAGATTCTGCATTCATTGTAGAAGGGTACATTGATGTTATAAGAATGCATAAAGAGGGTATAAAAAACACCGTTGCACCATTAGGCACTGCACTCACGGAAGATCAGATATCACTGATTATGCGGTATACCAGAAAGATATACCTCGCATTTGATTCTGATGATGCGGGGGAAAAAGCAATGTTGAGGAGCATCTCTTTAATGCATCGACAGGGTCTTGATCCTTCGGTTATTTGTCTGCCTTCAGGTAAAGATCCTGGTGATTTTTTTGATGAATATATCACTGATGATTTTGACCTTTTTGTTGATGAAGCAGTATCCGGAATAGATTATATTGTAAATGTTCATATTGACAGCAAAAAAGAATATAATGCAAATGAAAAAATAACTATATTACAGGAATTGGTCGAATATTTTAATAATATGAATGATGATATCCTAAAAATTGATTTCTTAAAAAAGATATCGTCTGCTCTTGAAATAAATGAAAATATTCTCAGGCAGGAACTCATCAAACTCACTCGGAGGGCAACGACATCCTCATTTCACCATGAGGATATTAAAAAAAAGGATACAGGGGTATCTACCGAACTATACCTGTTATTACTTATTTTAAGCAATCCTGATCTTCTTCCAATTGCAGCAGGCAGGCTTGATGATAGTTATTTTCATGGAAAATGGACGCGTAAACTCTGGAATGCAGTTAACCGTGCAAGTGAAAATACACATTGGGACTCTGGTACTGTTTTTGACTATCTGGACGATGGTGAATTTATTGAATATTTAAGTGGGAAATTAATTGAAGACCGTTTGAATATTAATCCGGAAAGCCAGATAATAGATGTAGTTTCGAGTCTGAAAGAAAAGAGAATCCGTGAACGCATTGCAGTGATAAATATGAGGTTAATGAAAGCCGAGCTTGAAAATAATGATAATTTAACCAATGAACTTATTGTTGAAAAGCAAGTCTTCAGCAATGAACTTGAAAAAATGAAAATTTTAAGGGGAAGTAAATCCCGTTTGTAAGCGATCGGAGATGAATGTGTAGGGACTGAATACTATTTTTTAGATGCCTTAGATTTATGCATGATCCATTCTATTTTGACGGAGTTATATGGTGTCTGATATGAAAAACTTGCCTGAAGTTGAATTTTTATTAAAACTTGCAGAAGAACAGAATAATTCTATTACCTATGATCAACTAAATGATATCCTTCCTTCTACCATCATAAGCTCAGATAAAATCGACGAACTGTTTGTCCTTCTATCAAGAGAAAATATTAATATTATTGATAACATTGAAAATGAAGAAGGTGAGAGAGAAAAAGATGGAAATTTAAAAGAATTAGAAGAAAAAGATGAATGTTCTGATAAAAAGTTCATACATCCGGAATCCCATTTTCATGCAGACGATCCAATCAGATTTTATTTAAAAGAGATTGGAAGAGTCAATCTCCTTACTGCACAGGAAGAAGTAAGACTTGCAAAAGAGATAGAAAAAGGTGAAACAATAATTGAGAATGAGCTGTTCAATTCAAATATCTTTATAAAAGAGATATATAGAACAGTTGAAAGAATTAATGAAAAGAAAATGGATATCAATGGTTTATTAGATTATCAAAAATTTTATAATGTATCATCTGAGGATAGAAGAAAATCAAAGAGGAAGTTCTTTAATCTGGAGAAAATCTTAAATGAAAAACAATCGATGCACAATAAGGATAAAGATTTAGAAAAGGGAAAAAAAGATATTTACAAGGCATTCAAACGTGCAAATATAAATAAAGAAGAGATTGCAAGAATCTCCAAAAAAGTAGATGATTACTATGAACAGATTTTAATGATTGAAAAGACGCTTTCAAATATTGAAAAACAAACAGGAAGAAGCATAACAGAAATAAAAACCATAAATAAACATATAGAGAATGGAAAGGGAATTGAAGCGATAAAAGAGAAATATTTTCCCTATGCAAAAGAAATAAAGGGGTTGTACAATAATATTAAGCGGGCTGAAAAAAAACTTAAGATAATAAAGGAGGAAACAGGCGAAACCATACAGCGGATTAAAAAGATTCATGAAGACATTGAAGTCGGAAGAGAAATTACCAGTCGATCTAAAAATAAACTCATTCAATCAAATCTAAGGCTGGTTGTCAGTATCGCCAAAAAGTATACAAATAGAGGTCTTCACTTTTTTGATTTAGTCCAGGAAGGCAACATAGGCTTAATAAAAGCAGTGGAAAAGTTTGAATATAAAAAAGGATACAAATTCAGCACGTATGCAACATGGTGGATTCGCCAGGCAATTACCCGATCAATATCAGACCAGGCCAGGACAATCAGGATTCCAGTTCATATGATTGAACAGATTAATAAAGTTATCAAGGAATCAAGGCAGTTAATGCAGAAATATGGCAGGGAACCGACAACAGAAGAGATTGCTGAACGGCTTGGTTGGAGTACCTCCAGGGTAAAGGGAATTAGAACTGTTGCAAGGGACCCGATATCGTTAGAAACCCCTATTGGTGATGATGAAGAAACTCTTTTAGGTGATTTTATCGAAGACAGAGAATCAGATAATCCAGCCTCCAAGACATCTTATTCACTTTTACAGGAGCTAATATGCGAGGTTTTAGATACTCTTCCTGAAAAGGAACAAAAGGTGCTGAGGATGCGGTTTGGACTTGATGATGGATATTCTCACACTCTTGAAGAAGTAGGATATGTTTTTAATGTAACAAGAGAGAGAATCCGACAAATTGAGGCAAAAGCATTAAGGAGACTGATGCATCCGACGAGAAGTAAAAAGTTAAAAGATTATTTAGACAATTAAACAGGTTCTGTTGTATTATTTTACTAATAGTGAAAGACAACCGATAATATTAAAAATAGCGATAGGGGATTATAATGTATTTAATCTTAGTAAAAGACAATGATACCCATACCCTGGTGAGGATTGCAAAAACTTCAGACGAGGTGAAGAATTATATAAATAATAATGATATTCAAGATAAAATAGATAATGGAAAAGCTTATCTCGTAGAGGGAAATATTAAATTAATTCGGCCTGAAACAACCCCTGAACTCCTTGATATTAAAGAAGTTCGAAAAACAAAGACCGATTATTATTAACTTCCAAAATTAAATAATAAGAGCAGTGGGCTTTTACCTTCCTATTTCTTCTCCTATAGTACTAGTACTGCAACGCAATTTCGTCATTCTGAAGAACGAAGTGACGAAGAATCTTAGCTCTAAGTATTTAATACCCCACAAAAAATAGATTCTTCGCTCCTTTCAGTCGCTCAGAATGACATTATTACCAATATTACGCTGTAGTACTGGTGTAGTTAGAAAAATAATTTATAGAAACAGCTTTCCAATCCTGGTCTGATATATTATTATATATAAAACTCCTTTTCCAACTGAAACTAAGCCTTTTATAATCTTTAAGGAATGAGGGATGAAACTTGCCATAACCGGAAAAGGCGGAGTAGGAAAAACAAGTATTGTGTCACTATTTGCAAGAGTTTTGAGAGATAGAGGACACAAGTTTGTGCTTATTGATGCTGACCCGGATATGAACTTAGCAACAATTCTTGGGATACCTCCAGAAACACCGATAACACCAATTGTAGAACTCAAGGAACTCATTGCAGAAAGAACAGGCGTTGAAATGGGAACACCAGCTGCCTTTTTCAAAATGAATCCAAAAGTTGATGACATACCGGATAAATATTGTGTAGAATTCAACAACATAAGACTTATAGTACTGGGGTCTATAAAAAAGGGCGGAGGCGGATGTGCGTGCCCGGAAAATGCCTTCCTGAAAAACCTGCTATCATATTTAATTGTGGCAAGGGACGAATGGGTTATTCTTGATATGGAAGCTGGTATTGAACATCTCGGCAGGGGTACTGCCGTTGGTGTTGATTATATGATAGTAGTTGTAGAACCTAATATAACGAGCATTGAAACAGCTTTCAGAATTAAAAAACTTGGGGGAGACCTGGGTATAAAAAATCTCAGTATTATTGGTAATAAAATCCAAACCACTGATGAAAAAGTTTTTTTAGAAAATAAATTAAAAGGATTTAATATTTTAGGATTTATTGATTATTCAGATGTCATTAAAAAAATAAGTTTAAATATCCTATCCCCCCTGGAGATAGAAAAAAAATCTCTCGAAGCATTTGACAGGATTATAGATAATCTAAGCCAAAAAAGCCTGACAGGTTCAGTGAGATAGGTGAAAGCATATTAGAGCGAATGTCGAGTTTTATCAGTATAACTTGAAAACTGTGCATCCAGGAGTTGGTGAAGTTATTATAATGAGCGGCTTTTAATCTTCCTTTCAAAAAGGGTGAGAGTCCTTCCTTAATGCGGACAAACCGCATTCTTGATTTTTAGAATTTCCTTGCC
>JAUVYC010000289.1 GCA_030603285.1 Spirochaetota bacterium | reverse complement strand
AGAAAGCGGATCTTTAAAGAAAGCGGATCTTTAAAGAAAGCGGATCTTTAAAGAAAGCGGATCTTTAAAGAATCGGATCTTTAAAGAAATCGGGATCATTGATGATTCCCAGTCGATTCTTTAATTTTAAAGTAAAAATACACTACATCTCTTTTGTTCCATGGGTTGGGGCGGATTTCTAATCCGCCCCAACTATTAGATTGGATCGATTGATAAATCGCAATAACACTTCTTTCATGCACCTTTCCATCAGTTTGCTTCAACATTTTTTCCAAAATTAATTATTTTTCCCTTGACTTTCGGTAAATGTTCGGTTAAATTATTTTCGGTAAACTTTCGGTTTTACATTCCTATTTACAGGGGGAAAATATGTATCTTACTGAAAAGCAGAAGAGAATCTATCAGTTCATTAAAGAGTATATTGACACATGCAATATTGCGCCGTCGTATGAAGAAATAAAAAATCATTTCGGCTTTAAATCGATCAGTACTGTTTTCGATCATATAAAAACCCTGGAAAAAAAGGGGTATATCACAAGGGGCGGGATGAATCAGAAACGCTCTCTCCAGCTGATCAATTTTGGAAAAAGAAGTGTCACGATTCCCCTTGTCGCAACTGTGGCTGCTGGGAGGCCGCTTGAAGTGTATGAGATCCAGGAATATATCGACGTCCCTGAAGAGATGCTCGGGAAAGGAGAGAATGTCGCCCTCAAAATACGGGGCGACTCCATGATCGACAGCGGGATCTATGACGGTGATATCGTTATCGTAAAAAGACAGAACACAGCAGAAAACGGCCAGATCGCTATTGCTCTGGTAGATGGCGAAGCAACAATCAAGCGTATCTACTTTCATAAAGACAGCATAGAGTTAAAGGCAAGCAACCCGTCTGTTGCGCCTATTTTTGTAACGGGAAAACAGGATTTCCAGATATTCGGCATCCTCGTGGGCCTATACAGGACGTTCAATTTATAGGAAAATGGGGGGAAGACTAATTTATTCCCTCCCCTTGATGGGGGAGAAGACCAATTTATTCCCTCCCCCTTTATGAGGGAAGACCAATTTATTCCCTCCCCCTTTATGGGGGAGGGTTAGGGTGGGGGTAGTCATGAAAAATAACATTTCCCACTTAGCCAGGAACTTAAGAAAAAGCTCTACTGAATCAGAGAAATTATTATGGAAACATTTAAGATTAAAACAATTGGAAGGATTAAAATTCAGGAGGCAGCAGCCTATCGGTAACTATATAGTTGATTTTGTTTGCTTCAGTAAACGGATTATAATCGAATTAGACGGCGGACAACATGCAATTGAAGAAAATAAGGATTGTGAAAGAGATAGATGGTTAAAATCTCAAGGTTTTACAATTTTAAGGTTCTGGAACAATGAAGTAATGAGTAATACTGAAAGTATATTAGAGTTAATAAGGAAAATATGTTTACGTTACCCTCCCCCACCCCTCCCACAAAGGGAGGGGAAAAAGATATACATTTACAGGATAAACCATAATTTAAATGGATAATTCAATGAGACGGTTAACAAAAAGGATCGCTTTTATATCTGTCCCACATATCTTTGCAGAGGGTGAAGAGGCCAGGAGAGAATACCGGCCAGATCTCCCGTTGGTTATCGTTTCCGGGACTCTCTCAAAAAGTATCGTGATTGACTATTCAAACCCCCTTGCAGGCTCTCCTGTGAAAAAGGGTGTATTCTTAAAAGACATAGCGTTCCTCAGGGATAAAATACGTGTGTTGACCACTGATTATGAATACATAGAAAAATTACATCAAAAAGTACTGGACCGGTTAAAAAACTACTCCCCCTTTGCGGAGAGCCCTGGGACAGGCGAATACTATCTGGATCTAACCGGAACAAGAAAGCTGTTCGGAAGGGAGCTTGACACCTGCGGTAAAATCATACATGATCTCAAGTCCGTCTTCGGATTCACTTCCAGGATAGGAATCGGGGACACCACCTTTGTCTCAATGATGGCTTCTCAGGTTGCAGGAAAAGGCGGGGTATACGATATATGTGAAACATCCGAACCACTGTTTCTTGCCCCTCTCAGCATAGAGCTGCTTACAGAGCTCTCTCCGGAGGTAAAAAACGAGCTCTTATTTAACTACAACATTCACTGCATTGGCGACCTCATGCTTTTTTCGAAAAATGACCTTGACTGCATGTTCGGGAAAGAAGGAAGGTTCCTCTACAACTGCTCACGCGGATTCTCACAGAGCACGCTCGTAGGAAAAAAAACTGAAAAGGTTTTAGAAAAAGAACTTATCGTAAGCTCTGCCCACAATGATGACGGGCTTTTACGGAGATACTTTTTTTCCATGATCCTCGAGCTCTGCACGAAAATGAGGAAGGAACATATATTTCCGCAGACCTTCTGCATAAGGGTTATCTATCAGGATAACTACAGGTATGTACTTCCGGGGAAGCTGAAAAACCCATCCTTTTTTGAAAAAGGCCTCTACAAGGAGCTGCTCGTATACCTGGACAGGGCCCTGAAAAGGAGAACCTGCATAAAAAAAATCATTCTCTCGTTTTCACACTTTATAACGCCATCTCTCCAGCTTCCTCTTTTTCATGGTGCCTGCCGGATGGAAAAGCTGGCAGAGGCCTTTGACCTGATCCGGAAAAAGTTTGGGAAAAAATATATACGGTACGGTGCATAGGAAATGAACGGGTTTGTCTTTCTTGAAAACCACTCTGTCTACTCTCTCTGTGAAGGGACGATTTTTATAAGTGAGCTCGTCTCCAATGCAAAATCAAAGAGGCACCGCTACCTTTCTCTCTGCGATACAAACGGCTTCTACGGGATTGTAAACTTTCTTCAGGCATGTGAACGGGAAGGATTGAAACCGGTCATCTGCGCACGCCTTACGAATGCCTCATTCAACGGTATCCTCGTGGCCCGAAACATGGAGGGGTACAGCCGTATCTGCTGGCTCATATCACACATCCATCTTGATGAGGCGTTTGACGTGAAGAATGAGCTTTCAAATGGAAGCGCAGAAAACTGTTTTATCATTACATCGGACCCTCTCATTCTTTCCCAGAAAAAAGAAAACATCTTTGCCGAG
>JAUVYC010000206.1 GCA_030603285.1 Spirochaetota bacterium | reverse complement strand
AGCAGCCTGAAGCAGAAAAATATAGGGACAGGGCTCAGGGGCATCAATTATTACTGGTATTTAAAAATTCTTGAATAAAGGAGACATAATTGCAGAACTTACAGATAGATGTTTCCTACTCAGGAAATAATGATGAGATAGCAATCATTAAGGCAAAAGGCTATATAGATACAATAACTACACAGACGATCGAAAAAATACTGATAAACCAAATTGCTCTTAAAAAATACAAGCTAATAGTAAATCTTGAGAAAGTAAGTTATATAAATAGCTCCGGGTGGGGGGCTTTTTTAAGAGAAATAAAAGAAATCAGGAAAGAAAACGGTGATATTGTATTAGTAAATATGTCTCCTGATGTTTATTCTGTTTTTGAAACAATGGAATTTTCAAATATTTTCAAATATTTTGACAGCGTTGAGGCAGCATTGAAAAATTTTACCTGAAAGTTGATATTTCTCTGGTAATGGGTTGTACAGGTAAAAAATTATTGAATTTAATATGCAAAAAAGAGTTCTTGTTACAGGCGGTGCCGGATATATCGGAAGCCATGTTGTAAAAGCCCTTGGTGAAAAAGGGCATGAAATACTGGTATATGATAATCTTTCAACCGGGCACAGAGAATCTGTTCTCTATGGAGAGCTTGTTGTTGGGGATCTCTGTAATACTGAAAATCTTGCAAAGGTGTTAAAAGATTTCAAGCCTGATGCAGTTATGCATTTTGCTGCTTCTATTCAGGTAAATGAATCGGTAAAAAAACCGTTAAAGTATTACATAAATAATACAGTAAATACCCTGAACCTGCTTGACCTGCTTGTAAAAAACAGTATAAACGATTTTGTCTTTTCTTCAACTGCTGCGGTCTATGGGATGCCGGATAAAATCCCTGTAAAGGAATCTTCGCCCCTGATTCCAATTAATCCGTATGGCTCATCCAAGATGATGGTAGAGTACATGCTGAAGGAGCTGTCTTATGCTGAGAAGAACTTTAACTATATCTCTCTCCGCTATTTCAATGTAGCAGGGGCTGATGAGCGGGGAAGGATCGGTCAAAAGTATAAAGAGGCAACTCATCTGATTACGTGTGCTTTAAAGGCAGCAGTAGGAGAATTCAACAGGCTTGAGATTTATGGAACTGACTATGATACGCCTGACGGCACCTGTATCCGTGACTATATACATGTTAATGACCTTTCTGATGCCCATATACTTGCTCTGGAATATTTGTTTGAAAAAGATATAAGTGATGTGTTTAACATCGGCTACGGATGCGGGTATTCTGTGAGAGAGGTCGTGCAGGCAGTGAAAGAGGTGACAGGGATCGACTTTCCGGTATGTGAGATAGGAAGGAGAGAAGGAGACTCCCCTGTTCTTGTTGCGGATAGCTCTAAAATAAAGGAGAAATTTTCATGGAAGCCGAAATATGATAATCTTTCATATATAATTGATACTGCCTGGAAATGGGAAAAAAAGCTCCATTAATGCTTCAAATGTATCCGTATATAATCTATATAATTTATTGTACTGTATGTTCAATTCCAGTACAAATTAAGGTTTTAATTTCACTGCCAAAAGGAAGCCACCTCCTTTGGAGGTGGTATTTTACTTTAATCAGGGATGGAATTGTATCTGTGGGTGGCTAATCAAATTTAAATTACCTTGATGTCTCTAACAGAGCTGATGATAACATCGGCATCCTGGACGAGGTCTTTTTTTGATGCGACCCCGCCCTCTAATACCCCTACAACGAGTCCCATTTTTGCCCTTTTACCCATCTCCATATCAATAATCGAATCTCCTACAAGAACTGTTTTTTTTATATCAACATTAAGTGCGTTTACCGTTTTATGAATCATTTCCGGGTCAGGTTTGTCGTTTTCAACCATGTCTGCCCCAACGATATCATCAAAAAGGTCGTGGATTTTCAGAAACTTTAAAATATCGGCTGCTATAGAGCTGAGGTCTGCTGTTGCAAGAGAGAGAAGAATGCCGCTGCCTCTCAATTCTTCCAGTACTTCAGTCACACCATAGTACAGCTCTGTGATTTTAATCCGGTCTAACAGCTCTTCTGCCTTTTCTATGCAATACCTTGCTGTATTCTTAGCTTTCTGCCAGGGAATACCGAATTTGTATAAGACTGTTGCAAATATTATTTCGTCTTCCCATGGTGTGCTGTAGGGAAAAGGCCCGAAAGCATCAACATCCTGGCCGCAGATTCCATAGGTCTTATAAAGATCAGCCATAATCTTATCCGGGAGGTTGTCTATGCCCAATTTTTCAATAATAAGCTCTATCCTCTTTTCGAAAATGGGAATCCACGTTTTTTTAAAATCAGTAAGGGTGCCATCTTTGTCAAAAATGATTAGTTCAGGTTCAAAAAGTCTGCTGCCAAACTGTATAGTTTTCATTTTTCAGCACTCTCATCTCTCGTCCATAGTTTAAATATAAAAATACATGTGAGGGCTCCTGCGACAAAGACCATACTGATGACCTGTGCTCCCCTGAGTTTTCCGAGCATAAGGCTGTCTGCTCGCAAAAAGCTTACCCAAAAACAAATAACTCCGTAGTTTAAGAGGTACATTGCAAGAATAAACCCGCTTTTGAGGTCCTTTTTTCGCAGTTTCCATAATATAAAAAAAGAAATAACATTAAGGGCGAGCTCATAAAGCATTACCGGATGGAGCGGTTGTCCTGGAAACTCATCCCCTGCAATACTCCCCCTCGGGAATACAGTACCCCATGGAAGTTTTGTAGGAATACCATGTGCATCGCCATTCATGAAATTCCCGAATCTTCCGAATGTCTGTCCAAGGGCAAGCATTGGGGAGACAGCATCGGCTAAATCAAAAAAGTTCAGCTTTTTACTTTTTGAGTATAATAAGATTGCTGCTGCCCCGCCCAGTATTCCTCCATGAATTGCAAGGCCTCCATGCCATATTGAGAAAATTTCAACAGGGTGATGGGCATAAAAGGATTTCCACATAAACAGCACAAAGTAGATCCGTGCCCCGAGGATACCATTGATGACAGACCAGAATGTAAAACTTAGGATATCATCTTTTGTCAGGTTTATCTTTTTTCTTGGTATTTCCTTTCGCAGAAGAATAATTCCGGCAATAATAGCAATGATATACATAAGTCCGTAGTATCTAACTTCAATGAGACCAAGTTTTACCAGTGTTGGATGCATGATATTATCTTTTTATGCAGAATTATGGGTAATGGTTTTTCAGCAATAATGATTACTCATGCTGAGGTGTAATAAATAGCCTCTCTACATTTATTCTTTAGTAATTATATAATTGTAAGATGCTTATGAGCAAATTTATTTTTTGTAATAGGTGATGAGTTTTGAAAATGCTTCTAATATGTCGTTTACATCTTTTGCCCTCATACCAGGGTAAAGGGGGAGACTTATTTCGTTCAAAAAAACTGAGTAAGCGGCAGGGAAATCATAAGGCTTGAAACCAAAGGTCTTTCTGTAATAGCTCATAGTATGGAGTGGAATGAAGTGGACGTTAGAGGAAATATTCTCCTTTCCCAGAGCTAATATAAACCTGTCCCGGTCAATCCTTAGACTTGAAAAATCAATAATAAGTGGGTAAAGGTGCCATCCGTGGGTTATGCCTTTTTTCACCTCCGGGATTTTTATAAAGTCAAACTGTTTAAAAAAATGGGAATACTGTCCTGCAATTTCTTCACGTTTCTTCCTGTTTTCATCAAGGCGTTTTAACTGCTGAATGCCGATGGCTGCCTGTATATCCGTCATATTGAACTTATAGCCGGGGACAGTAATGTCGTATTTCCAACCCCCAGCAAGAAGCTTCGCAAAAGCATCCTTTGTCTGGCCATGAAGAGAATAGAGTTTCATCTGCTCTGCAAAGTTTCTATCATTTGTTGTAACGGCGCCACCCTCGGCAGTTGTAAGGTTCTTTACTGCATGAAAAGAAAAAACTGCTATCTGTTGACCGTTTCCTACCTTTTTCCCTTTGTATTCTGCGCCTATTGCGTGCGCTGCATCCTCTATTATTATAAGATTATGGAGTTTTGCTATATCCGTGAGGGTATCGATTTCGGCAGGATGGCCGGCAAAATGTATGGGGATTACTGCGCGTGTATTTGGTGATATTTTCTTGCGTATCTCTTGTGGTGAAATCAAAAAGGTATCAGCTTCGATATCGGCAAATACCGGTTTTGCCCCTGAATGGAGAATGACATTTGCGGTTGCAGCAAATGTATAGGGTGTGGTGATTATCTCATCCCCGTCTCCTATTCCTGCGATTTTGAGAGATAAAAAGAGCCCTGCTGTTGCAGAATTAAGTACAACAACATAATCAGCACCGGTGTATTCAGCAAGCAGATTTTCAAACTCTTCGCATTTTTTACCCCGGGTTATCCATTTAGACTTTAACACTTCGGTTACAGCGTTGATCTCTTCATCATGGATATCAGGAGGTGAAAAGGGAAGAAATACATCTCTTACTGAATTTCCGCCTTCAATTGCCGGTTTGTTCATTTTTTACTCAACATGTATGCTGTACAATTTCAAGGTATTAAATTAAAAGATATATAATAAATATTCAATGATCACTCATTTTATTCTTATCTTTTATCGGTATGATGGTAATATCTATAAATATTTGTTAGTATCTTAATACTGATTTTCTTGACCACCATTATTGGTAAGGAGAATGAATATATTGATGTCCTGGCCGGGGTTGATTTTTTTTCAGATTAGTTCAGTTTATTTTAAAATGTCCGAAAATCAATTTGTAGCAAAATTTATTGAGGATAGCAATATATCATGATTGTGACAGCAATTTTTATCCTTATTTTACTTATAGGTATTTCCCTTTTTATTGCTGTCGTTGGAACAGCCATCCTGAAAAGGTATTCGACCAGAGTCGGAAAACCCCGTGAAATTCCAGTAAATAAGAGTGAGTTTAAAAACCATTATAAAAGAAAATATGAAGAGAGTGTAAGTGCAGTACCCGAAAAGGTGCAAAAGACCCCGGTATATATACCTTCAACAGAAAGGGAATTTGTTTATAGAAAACCAAAGGAATCGCATGCTGAAGGGAAATGGTTTTTTATTACCTTTGTGATGCTGATCGTAGTTATTTTTTCATTTTATTTTGGTATTAAAGGCTATCAA
>JAUVYC010000134.1 GCA_030603285.1 Spirochaetota bacterium | reverse complement strand
TATTCAGTACCATGTAAGATTCAAGTTCATTTGTGTTTGCTTCACCTGCATAGCGTTTACCCATGAATTCAGCCTCCAATCGTGCAAGGTTCTTAGGGTCTTTATATTCGATCCCGGCATCAAACGAATTAACTGGCACATTTATTATTCTCTTATCATCGCTTATTTTGTAATCTCCAGAAGTTCCCTCAAGAACAAAGCTGTAAATAAAGGTATAATTGGCGGTAACCCGGAAATGGTTAAAAAAATTGAAGCTTACATTGATTTCTGCACCAGGATAAAGTGATGTTCCAATATTGGATGGAGTCCACTTACCATCAATCCCTGGCGCCCAATCTATACTATCTATCATATACCGTGTAAAAGCATAGATATCAAATTGAAAGCGGTCTTTAATAGTGGATAACCCGGCTTCACAACTATACCCGGTTTCAGGAACCAGGTCGGGATTTCCTTTACACCCTGCAACCTCCGGCCAAAAGAGATCATTAAAAGTCGGCGCCCTGTAGGATTTTGATACACTTGCCTTTATAGATGTTTCATTGGATAGATTATACACACCGCTCAATTTGAAGTTCAGGCTGTTGGGAAAATCAGAATAGGAATCATACCTCACTACTGGAGTTATAGTTAATTGTGGAAGGAGGTAAAGAGGGGCTTCTAAAAATAATCCGACACTTATTCTGTCAGGTTTTCCGATCTCTGTGCTATCGGCGGTATCATATAAAAAATTTCCTCCATAGATGAGTGAAAAAAGATCAAAATAGCTTAATTCCTGAACAATATCAAGCCCTCCTGTATGTAATGTATGGCTGCTTTCAGGGCCTGGAGGATCTTCACGATCAAGCTTTGAATATTTATAAAATACTTTTGCATCAAAAGATAGTACATCGGAGAAAAAATCACCTGTGTAATAGTGAATAATTCCGTTAAATGAAGTATTTTGTTGCCTGGCATCTGTTGAAAAATACCAATCCATGGGATCTATCTTGCCTGGTATGCCTACATTATTATAGGCAAAAATCCCTGTTATATCAAATTGCCCGGTCTGTAGAGGGGAAGAAACCCATGCATACAGATCGCCGCCAAGTAAATCTGCGTTTATTCTTTTTCTTTTATCATTGATAAATTCTGTATCATTCCAGACGAATTCATTATTTGCCCGTGTAAACGAACCAGCGGTTATTACATTTAAATCATTTATTTTTCTTGAATACTGAACACTCACTTTTTGTGTATCGAAAAGATCTGCGATTTGAGCGTCCACATCTTCCTCTACAGGCCCTTCTGATACCTTGACAGACTTTTGAGGGATGTAGCTTCCATTTTCTACTTTTATTGTGAGTTTGTTCTCAGCCTCCTTTTTGGTGATGATGTTTATAATCCCTCCCACAGCATCCGCACCATACAGGGCGCTTGTCCCGCCTCGGACAACCTCGATCTTTTCAATATTATCTAATGGAATAGTAGACAGGTCTGCGCCCCCCTGTCTGCTGTCGTTCAACCGGACACCGTTAATGAGGATAAGAACCTGTGCTGAAGACGAGCCCCTCATACTGATACTCTTTATTGCACCCTCTGCGCCGTGATTATTGATCTTTATTCCGGCCTGGCGTGTGAGAATATCAGAAATATTTTTAGCACCCATTTTTTTAATGTCCGCTTCTGTGATGACAGTGACATGGCCGGGTGCATCCAGAATCCCGGTTTCAGTTCGTGTGGCTGTTATGACAACCTGTTCAGCTTTTACCACAGAATCTTCTGCAAAAAGCAGTGAAAATGGAACGAAAAGAGTTAATAAAACTAAAAAAATCTTTTTTAACATAATAATACCTCCGGTAAAATTTTTCAGATGTTATTTTAGCCTTATTAACCTTTGCTGCTGCTAGTTTTATATAACAGAGGAGAAAAGTACTGGTATCTTTTGAAATTCTGATTGGTGAAAAGTTTTGAAGGAATGAATTTGTGGTTCATACCACATCCCTTTCCTCGAAGGTTAACTGTTACAGGAGGGTTTCCTGGCTTCCGGATCAAATTATTTGCAGCGCCTTCTCACTCAAAAGGAGCAATGGCTTTATGCTGCTTTCATCCCCGGTTACAGTGGCGGGACCGCTGCGGCTTAACCGCATTTCGCTCTCCTGAAACAAGGCTTGTATGTATAATCATATTAAAAGTTTTTGAATACGTCAAGAAAAATATAATAAAAAAAGATTCTTCTTGACTAAATTAAGGTTCACGATAGAATTTACACATCAGTGTTCTTTGTTACACTCATATTGTATACAGGTGTTCTTTTTGAACCGAAAAGGGAAAGCGGTGAAATTCCGCTGCAGCCCCCGCTTCTGTGATGTGGATGAACCCTGCACTCTTTCAAAAACCCACTGGGGCGTAGCTCTGGGAAGGGGCAGGTAGTAAAATGATACTAAGCCAGAAGACCTGCCTGATACGCTGTTAGTCTTTCGGAGGGAAAGGTATAACAGTTAAAATAGAGTTTTTGATTGATTTTATGCCATAAGTAATCATAAAATTTTATTTTAGCGTTATAGTACCTTAATATCAATTTTCTTGCTTTTCAGGCACAAACTTTAGTTTGCAAGAAAATATTATTTTAGTCAAGAATGCGGCTTGTCCGCATTAGGGCTCCGGAAGGAGCTCTTTTTTATTCTCCCTTGTTCTGTAAAAAATAATCGGAGGAAGAAGTTATGCTTGAGTTATTCTATAAAGGGGGACCGCTGATGTATCCCCTCCTGCTGGGATCAGTTCTCATGATTGCAGTTGTAATTGAAAGAGGATTCCGCTTTATCGGAGCAGGGGTTAAAAAAAAGTTTGTAGCAACCATTAAACATCATATTCAGCAAAGGGAGTTCGATATAGCATTGGAATTAGCTGAAGAGGGCAAAGGACCTATCGCACTTATTTTGTATGAAGTATTGAAGTTCAGGAAATATACACAGGATGTGGTTGAAAATGAGGTTTCCATCAAAGGAGATCAGATTCTGGGCAGCCTTAGTAAAAATCTTCATTTGCTTGAGCTCATTGGAAAAATAGCGCCGATGATAGGGCTAACAGGAACTGTACTGGGAATGGTTGAGGTTTTTAGTAAAGTTGCTTCTGTAAAAAACATCGTTGATCCATCTCTCCTTGCAGGTGGTATTTGGGAAGCATTAATCACAACAGTTGCAGGTCTTTTTGTTGGGATCCCGGCCCTGGTTTCTCATCATCTTTATTTAAACAAAGTAAAGTCAGTTGCATTTTCAATGAAGCACTATGCAGAAGAAATTTTATCAATGACAAGGGGGAGCCGTGATTGAGTTTGAAGAGTTTAATGGTTCATTAAATAAGGGAGGCGGCCCGGACCTCACGCCGCTGCTTGATATGGTATTTCTCCTCCTCATATTTTTTCTTCTTACCTCTTTCCTGGTGCTGCCCTCAATCCCTGTAGCGCTTCCTGAAGCAGAGACAGCAGAAGTTCATGAAAAGCCGGATATTTCAATCACTATAAAAAGTGATGGAAGTTTACAGTTTAATGGAAAACCTGTTTCAGACGATAAACTCCAGCGGTCACTAAAAAGGATTTATACATTCGGGCAGCCTAAAGAAGTAATTATTCAATCGGATAAAGAAGTTCCCTTTGGAAGAGTTATTGAGGTTATGGATATCTCAAAAAAATCCGGTGCACGAAATATCTCATTTCTTGTGGAGCGGAAGCAATGAAGAGGCTGAAGTTTAATTGCCTGTATACCTGGATTATAATATCTATTGTATTGCACTATGCTGTTTTAAGATTTGCAGGATGTGAGAAAAAGGCCGTGGGCAGTAAACAGCAAAAATATGAGGTGAAACTTGTATATTACAGGCCAAAAGCGGAAAAGCCGAAAACGGCGAAGAAGATTGAAAAGAAAAAAAAAGTGGTGAAAAAATCGATTGAAAAAAAAGAGGTTTTTGTGAAAACGGAAAAAATCAAACCAGAACCTGAAAAATTTCCTGATATAATAAAAAGAGAAGAAATTGAAGGAGTTTTAAAGCCTGCACCTGCTGAAGAGGTACCTATAGTTGATTTATCAGCTGTTATTGAAGGGCTTCGAAAAAAGATAATTGAAAAAAAGATCTATCCAGCGGCAGCACGAAAAAGAGGACTCCAGGGGGTTGTATTTGTGCTTATTAAGCTTGACTTTAATGGAAATCTTATTGAACTGCGGGTGACACAATCATCAAGGTATAAAATTTTAGATAAAGTAGCATTGTCATTAATAAAGAAAGTAGTCCCATATGAACATGGAACGGGGAGGGCAATTACCATTGAGATACCGATTAAATACAGCTTAATACAAAAATACGACTCAGAAAAAGATAAATAGAAAAGGATAAACTTACACTGGTTAATCGACATGGCGGTGCCAGCCGGATATATAAGATTTGACAATATTAAATCATATTTTCCTATGTCTCTGAGTGTTGCGAAATAGCAAGTCCGGCTAATATATTAAAAACAATTAAGGAAAGATTATTATGAAGAAAGGATTGCTGGTCGTTTTTACCGGAAACGGCAAGGGCAAGACAACAGCAGCACTGGGGTGTGCGTTGAGGGCTCTCGGACACAGGCGCAGTGTGTGCATGATTCAGTTTATCAAAGGGCCGTGGAAATCCGGAGAGCTGAACTCTGTAAAGCGTTTCAAAGATCTTATGGATATATACATTATGGGCAGTGGATTCATAAAGAATGATGAAGATATAAAGAAGCATAAGGAGGCAGCTTTAAAGGCCTGGCAGTTTGCGAAAGAAGTCATCAACTCATCAAAGTATCAAATTGTTATTCTGGATGAGCTTACCTATCTGATTAAATACAAAATGATAGAAGAGAGTGATGTTCTGTCTGTATTATCCAAAAGGCCATCCGAACTTCATGTAATAATTACCGGAAGAGGAGCCTCCGAGGCTCTCATTGATGCTGCAGATCTTGTGACTGAAATGAGAGAGATAAAACATCCTCTAAGCAGAGGAATCAAGTGTCAAAAAGGGATGGAATTCTAAATGAAATCAATGTTGAATTTGAGTACTCATGAATCTTATTTGCAGATAATCGTGGACGAGTGTGATTTAGTATCTACTGCATATCCGCCTTGTGCTCAAGAAACAATGGAATATTTTCAGGATTAAGCTGTTGATTGTATCGTCGAATTTCAAAATGGAGATGAGGGCCTGTTGTTCTTCCTGTCATCCCCACCTTTCCTATTGCCTGACCTGTTTCAACGATTTCGTCTTTTTCGACCGAGATTTCCTGTAAATGCCCGTACAGTGTATAATACCCTAACTCATGCTGGAGAATAACGAGGTTTCCATAACCGTTGCTTACATCTGCATAGAATATCTTGCCTCCGCGGGATGCCCTCACGACCTTTCCTTCCTTTGAAGAAATATCCACACCTCCGTGAAATGTCATCTCATTAACAAAAGGGTCTATCCGCTCGCCGTATCCTGAGGTCTGTGCTCCCATCAGAGGCGCATGAAATACAACTCCTCTAATGTATGTACGTTCAAGAAAAGAAAGTTCTGTTTCTGGTAAAAAGTATAGCGTATTTTCCTTATTCAGGGGGTCTTCTATCAGTAGAATATCCTCTTCTTTTACTGAATACCGCACTGCCAATTCATGCTTCTCATAGGTATTTGAATCAAAAAATATTCCAAGTGTGTCTGGCAGAAATACTTTTTTTCCCTCCTGCACCATCCCTATGAAATCGTACCTGTTCAGAGTTGCAATGGTATCAATATTGAGACTTGTTTTTGCGATAATTGTCCATATATCTTCATGGACCTTGACTGTATAGCGGTAAATGTCTAAAGTGGTATATTCTTCTTTTCTTATACCTTTAATCATCCTGTTCTTTGAAGTGATAGTGGCATTCGACAATATATTGTAATTATCATCGTCATAGTTCAGGTTCTGGAGAGGTATGATTTCAGCCTGTGCCGCAGTAAAGCTAAATATGAAAATGAGAACAAATGAATGGATTGTGTCTTTTTTCATGAATATATTATAGCGACAAACAATGTATTTCTCAAGTTTAATCATATATAGATATAAACTTTAAATACAAGGTTTTAATATATTGATTTCAAAGAGAATATGATCAGGAAGAAAAATGAGAAAAAAAGTACATTTTTTACAGGTTAAGCACAAAGAGGACCCTTCTTCTTTGGCAAAAAAGATTAAATACCTTTATGACAAAAGCGGGGCAGGAGATCTGTTCAGCAAGGGTGATTTTATTGGTGTAAAAACTCATTTCGGGGAAAAGGGCAACACCACGTTTATTCATCCTTTGTATGTGAAAGCAGTATTGAATAAATTAGTGCAGGCTGGAACAAAACCTTTTCTCACAGAAACATCAACACTTTACAGGGGGAAACGATCAAATGCAATCGATCATTTTGCACTCGCAAATGAGCATGGATTCGGCTTCGATAAAATGAATGTTCCTCTCATTATGGCAGACGGGCTTTTTGGTGACTCGGAGATCGGGATAACTATTAACGGAAAACACTTTAAAACCGTAAACATTGCGGCAGAAATAGCAAAAGTTCAGGGATTGGTGATTATAAGCCATTATACGGGCCATATGGCTTCAGGGTTTGGAAGTGCTATAAAGAATATCGGTATGGGTCTTGCTTCACGGCGTGGTAAGCTCAAGCAGCACTCGGTAATGTCACCTGAGATAAGCAGTGACAGGTGTACAGCATGCGGCCTGTGTATAGAATGGTGTCCAAAGGATACCATATCCATGGTGGATGGGTGTGCGTTTATTCATAAAGAAAACTGTATTGGCTGCGGCGAATGTCTTGCAGTCTGTAAGTTCGGTGCAGTTCTCTATGACTGGAAAAGGGAAAGTGATGCTTTGCAGGAAATGATGGCCGAGCACTCTGCAGGGGTAATAAAGGCTGTGAAAGGGAAAATCTTTTATTTTAATTTTCTGATTAATATAACACGAAACTGCGACTGTGGAAAAGACGGTAAAGCTGTTTCACCGGATATCGGGATTCTGGCCGGCAGGAACATTGTTGCAGTTGAAAAAGCCTCGTATGATATTTTTCGAGAGGTGAATGGAAAAAACATACAGGATGTTACCTACCCCGATATTAATCCCCTGGTGCAGTTAAAACATGCTGAAGAGCTTGGATTGGGAAGTCCTGATTATGACCTGGTTGAGTTACAACAGGCGTGACATTAGTACCTTAATCCAGATAATTTTGGATGCGGCTTGTCCGCATTAGTACCTTAATAACAATTTCCTTGCTTTTTTGGCAAGGAAATTCTAAAAATCTTGAATGCGGCTTGTCCGCATTAGTGCGGTTTTCTCACAAATTGAGTAACATTAAAGTTAATTATTAGTATGTTAATACATTACAGTATCATGCATCGAATGCACTAAAAAGTGAGACAAC
>JAUVYC010000092.1 GCA_030603285.1 Spirochaetota bacterium | reverse complement strand
GCTGCACCTGGAGCAGCGACCACAGCAGGAGCAGACGCATTCACACCGAATTTTTCCTCGAGTGCTTTTACCAGATCGGCAAGTTCAATAACAGTCATTTTTTCAATTGCCGCAATAAGTTCTTTCTTTGTCAAGCCTTCTTTTGCCATATTATCTTCTCCTTCACTATTATTACCGAAACAGATGCAGGCAATTTGATTTGAAGACATCTGCTGCGGGTTTGTTTCAATGTTTCGTATCTTCAATTGCCTTTATTACCTTAATCCTGATTTTCTTGCCCAGCATGCAAGAAAATCTTTTTAATCTTGAATGTGGCTTATCCACATCAGGATTCTTACAAGTTTTACAAGCATCCCCCTCAGTACAAACACAAAGCTTGATATCGGAGTATTCAGTAAACCAACTGTCTGAGTAATGAGTACCTTCTTTGGCGGCAGTCTTGAGATCTTGATAACATCATCTGAAGAAAGGATTAAACCATCCGTATACCCACCCTTTAACTCAAGTGATGTGTCTTTTAAAGAGTTAACGAGTATTTTTGCAATTTCAGAAATATCTACATTAAAATATGCCAGTGCTGTAGGATTAATCAGGAACTGATCAAGGTCTTTATATCCTAACTCGTTACATACTCTTTTCATATACTGATTTTTAATAACATGAAATCCTGCTCCCTTCTCACGGAGAGTATTTCTCAAGCCATTTAGCTGTTCTACGTTTAATCCTCTATAATTTGTGAATACAAAATTCGAATACTCTTTTAATTCTTCTTTTAGCTCGTCCACCTTATCTATTTTCCATTTCTGAGCCATACCGAACTCCATAAAATATAATTATTTCCGCTTCTTCTCCCCAGAAGGTATTATATATGCCTGTCTATAATTAATACGAATACTTCAGTAATCAAGTACATTAGTAATCAAGTACACAAAAAAGTTGTCTTTTAAATAGTGATCTGTTTAGGATCAATTTTAATTCCAGGGCCCATGGTAGAAGCCAGGTATACTGATTTGATATACTCCCCTTTAAGGTCAGCCGGCCTCTTATGGAGAACACTTTCATAAAGTGCTTTAACGTTTTCGACGATTTCATTCTCATCCATTGAAAGTTTCCCTATACCTAAATGAACAATCCTGGTTTTATCAGCCCTGAATTCAGTCCTCCCTTTTTTTAATTCTTCAACTGTCTTTGCAATATTATTGGTAATGGTCTGAGTTTTTGGGTTAGGCATCAAACCTCTTTTCCCAAGGAGTTGTCCAATTTTCCCGACAGCTTTCATCATGTCAGGAGTTGCTACTGCAACATCAAAATCAAACCACCCGCCTTTTATTTTATCAATCAGATCAACATCGCCTACAAAATCTGCACCGGCCTCTTCTGCTTCTTTTGCCTTATCCGCCTTTGCAAAAACGAGGATTCTTACTTTTTTCCCGGTACCATAAGGAAGCACTGTTGTGTCCCGCACTGTATGCTTTTGTAATATATTCAAATTTACTGCTATCTCGACACTTTCGTTAAATCCAGCATAAGAGCACTCTTTTAATAACTTTACAGCATCGTTCAGCGGGTACATTTTCCCTTTTTCTATTTTCGAAGACGCTTTTCTAATTTTTTTCCCTTTTTCCACCCCTTGTCTCCCCGGTTAACGCACTATATCGACTCCCATATTTCTTGCTGTTCCTGCAATTATTTTTTTTGCAGCTTCAATATTATATGCATTTAAATCCGGTAATTTAATTTTTGCAATTTCTTCTAATTGTTCCTGAGTAAGGACACCAACCTTCGTTTTGTTCGGTTCTCCTGAACCTTTTTCCAGATTCAGTGCTTTTTTAATCAGTGTTGCTGCAGGTGGTGTTTTTGTTACAAACGTGAAAGATTTATCCTCATAGACTGATATTATAACAGGGATAATCGTACCTTTCTGTGATTCTGTTTGTGAATTAAATGCCTTGCAAAATTCCATGATATTTACACCTTGCTGACCCAAAGCAGGACCGACTGGTGGAGCAGGGTTTGCTTCACCTGCGGCAATCTGGAGTTTTATAGTGCTTTTTAATTCTTTTGTCATTACAGTTATCCATCCAAAATTTATTACAAATATTCCCTTCTATCTTTTATCGGGATGCAAATATAATTATATGAACAATAGCAGTCAATCTATTTTACATATTAAAAAAGCCCGGCTATATCCATTTCGGATAGGTCTGAAACCTGCCCTGCATTTATTGTAATTTAGTAACTAATTGTGAGCAATCGAGAACTAAATCTTTTCAACCTGGAGGAAATCCAATTCAATGGGGGTAGATCTTCCGAAAATTTCGACTCTCAACTTTATCTTTCCCTTTTCACTATTTATACCGTCAACAGTTCCTGTAAAAGATTTGAATGGACCATCCACTACTTTTACCATTTCACCAGTTGAATATAAAAACCTGAGAGGAACAACTTTTTCTCCTTTAATTTCTCCCATCCTTTGAAGGACATTTTTTACATCGCTGCTGGATAAAGGAATCGGTTTTTTATTTCTTCCGGAACCAACAAAACCTGTAATGCCGGGAATTTTTGTTATAAGAGACAATATCCTCTTCCATTCATACTCCGGTTCATCAGGAATATTCATCTCAATCAGGATATACCCTGGAAAATACTTTTTTTTTGAGATCCGTTTCTTACCCTCTTTAATTTCTGCTACTTCTTCAGAAGGCACCTTTACCTGGAATATCAAATCATCCAGATTATTGGCTTCTATTAAATTTTTTACACTTTTCTCAACCTTATTTTCATATCCGGAATATGTGTGGAGAACATACCAATTTTTGGCCATCATTACCCGCCTATTATTGAAAATACGACTATTTTTATAACATAATCCATTACAGCAATTACTACTGCAATGATTAAGATGGAGATAATAACAATTCTGGTGGAAGTTAGAACCTCTTCCTTTGATGGCCAATTAACCTTTTTCAATTCTGCTTTTGACTCCTTGAGAAAAGCAAAAATCTTTTTCAACCTGTACTCCTTTCATAATAAACCGAAAAATAAAAAATGCAGGCCAGGCAGGATTCGAACCTGCAACATCCGGTTTTGGAGACCGGCGCTCTACCAGTTAGAGCTACTGGCCTATCTATCATCATAATATAACAATAAAGCTGTTATTAATCAACAAAACACCGACAGGCTATTTAATATTAGCTTCTTTATGAAGTGTATGTTTCCCACAGTGTGGACAGTATTTTTTAAACTGTAATTTCGATGGAGTATTTTTCTTATTCTTACTTGACGTATAATTCTTCCGTTTACATACCTCGCATGCTAATGCAATCAAATCTCTCATCTCAAAATCCCCCTCTATCACCCTGGGCAATAGCTTTAATGAGTTTTTTTAGCCCACAACCGGAATTGAACCGGTGACCTCGTCATTACCAATGACGTGCTCTACCGACTGAGCTATGTGGGCACTTTGTAAAGTATTGGTCTGCCGCACTGAATATATTGTATATGATTAAAAAGTCAAGATTTTCCCCTGAAATCAGGCCAGGTATGGAAGCGGCAATTAAAGAATATCTCAATCAGATTTTTTTCAACAATTTTTTATTCCCACTTTTTGGAGAATTAACAGCTGTCCCGAATGATGGAAGGCCTGTGTCTTTTTCTTTTGTAATATTTCTCAACATCTCACAACTACCTTCAAAGATAACGCCATCAGCCATTTTTAATTTTTTCGTTTTTATATTACCATATAACTTTCCTGAAGAAAGCATTTCAAGCCGTTCAAAAGCCTCTACATCACCTCTAATTTCTCCTGCTATTACTATAGAGTGAGCTTTAATATTTGCCCGTATCTTTGCATTATCCGCTATAATAAGATGCCCTTTGGAAATTATTTTCCCTTTAAACTTCCCTTCAATCTTGAGTGACGAGTTGAATTTTAAAACTCCATTAAAAGACGTCGTATCACTAAAAACCGTGTCTACTCTCCCCCCTTCTTTCATATCTGAATATTCAGTTTTTTTGGCCATACAATTTCCCTGCCTTTTATTTAGTAGTCATAGTGAAAACTCCATCCCAATCTGGTGGAGGAGGATTCTTAATAAGCCCTACACACCGTGCAATATACAGCCGTGTTGGACCGTCTGTAGGCTCATGCTGAAGAGCTGTCTTAAAAACTTTCAATGCCTCATGAAATTTCATTTCTTTGTATAGCTTCAGCCCCTGATTATAATACTCAATCATCTTTTTTTTATTCTCACTCAGCATACTTACTCCTTTTTAAAATATTATTATATAATCTTCGCAACTATTTACATATCTTCAGGGCAGGCACATGGGCCTGCCCCTACAGGTCATTGATTCCAGAATTTTATTAGATTCATTTTGATCCTGTATATTATGACCATTACAATTAATTCACAATAACCATAAAACACCCTACCGTTTATATAGTGTAGGGGTAACCCCATGTGGTTACCCTTTAACAACCCGTGTGCCTGTCCCAGCCACAATTGGCTGCCCCAAGTATCCTGATGTGGCAAAGCCACTTTCAAGATTATTAAGATTTTCTTGCCCAATAAGCAATAAAATCAGTATTAAGGTACTATTCTATTTTTATACCAACCACAAAGGTACAGATGACACTGAGAGATAAAATGTTTATTTCAGAATTTTGCAGTTGTCCCTTTCATGAAGTCCCCGATTTGAAGGTCTTATACCCTTCTTTCAACGTCTCAAGTCCCCTTACACGCCTTGCCACAGCCCCATTCCCTTCCTGCACAGAAACATCCCCTCCCACCCGTTTCTTTTTCATTTTTTTTAGTGATTCGTTGATTTTCTCAGTACATATTTGAGCCTCCTCAAGAAAGCAATCTATCGAGCCTTCAAGTTTGGCAACAGAACCAAACTTCTTCTCTTTTAATGTAACTTCATCCCTGAGAAACTTCGCTTTAAGATTATTTCTTATCCTTGCGAGAATTTCAACGAAATTAAAAGGTTTTGTGATATAATCCTCAATACCAAGCTCAATCATATCTACCTTGTCTTTTATATCACTCACAGCTGTAAGCACGATAATCGGAATATTCTTTGTTTTTTCCTCCTGTTTCAGTATTTCCGCAACCTTATAGCCGCTTAATTTCGGCATTAGAAGATCTAATAAAATCAGATCCGGGGTAAATTCTTCTACCTTTTCGAGAGCTTCTTTTCCATTATAGGCAACTTCAACACTAAATCCTAATTTAGTCAACATTACTTGAAAGAAATCAACAGTTATTTTTTCATCATCTGCTATAAGTATCTTTCCGTCTAAATTATTCAATTTCTTCATAGTTACATATTATTTAACTTTTTCATTCTGTCAATTATTTTTTTAGTAAAAATAAAAATGATCAGGGTGCATACAAGAATCAGTATCAACCAGGGAAAAAAATCACCATATCTTGAATAAAATGTCACCTCATCTTTTTCCCCTAACAGAACATCACATACAAGGTAATCGCTTGTAAAGAGTTCTAACGAATCAATAACCCTGCCATAGGGATTTATATATGCGGTTACTCCGCCATTCGCCGCCCTTATGAGACTTCTCCTGTTCTCGATTGTCCTGAAAATCGATATTGAAAAGTGCTGAACTGCAGCTTTTTCACTCCCTGTCCAGGCATCATTTGTTACATTAATAAATAATTCAGTTTTTTCAGGAATAAATTTCCGCATGAGATTGCCGAATACATCTTCAAAACAGATAAGAACACTGAAC
The DNA here is from genome assembly GCA_030603285.1 of Spirochaetota bacterium. Classification (GTDB taxonomy): domain Bacteria; phylum Spirochaetota; class B62-G9; order B62-G9; family DRHN01; genus JAUVYC01. The sequence goes on along the minus strand of JAUVYC010000092.1, from coordinate 3,637 downwards.
TTGAACTTTTCTGCATCAAATATCACATAATCCTCTCCGGGTGTAAAATCGCCGGCACCTGCATTTTCCAATATTCGTGCAACAAATGGAAATATCTTATCAAAAGGAAACCATTCACCAAAGGGAACAAGATGGATCTTTCGATATACTTCCTGTAATTTTCCCTTATTATAAAAGATCGCAACATTATAAAAATCACCATGAAACTTTCCATTTTCATATTCACCGTCAAACTCTATGCTCCCGAAAACAAACGGTTTTTTTACAGAACCTATAAAATTATGAACCCTTAGTGCATGCTTGTTCCCTCTTTTTAAATAGTATTCATAAGGAAACGGTACAGATGATTCACTCCAGACAATAAGATCAGGGTTTAATTTCAGGGCCTGCTGGGTTAAGCTGATTTCTTTTGATATATTTTCATCAAGCTTTGGACTCCATGGGTCAAAGTTAGCCTGAATAAGTGCTGTCCTTATACTCCTATATTCTTTGTGTTTTTCTTCTAATATCTTTAAAATACCAAAAGAAATAGAAATGGCACAGAGGAGTACAATAATACATACGTTTATAAGATTAGATTTCAGTTTTTTCGTTGTAATATATTCAATAATGGCTGAAGCTAATGTTGTATTACAGTAAATGATAATAAATGTAATTCCCCACACTCCAAAGATACTCGCCGTTTGAATCAAAATAAGGTTTTCATACTGCGAATACCCCAGAATCCCCCACGGGAAAGCCAGATAACCAATCGTTTTCATGTAATCAATGGTTAACCACCCGGCTGCAAACACAAATTCTCTCAAGAACTTCATCCTCTTGAGCTTCAGGTTCCTGTATAAAAACCAGGATAACAAAACAGAAAATGAAAAGAACATCATCTCAGTAAAAACCGAACCAGGTAGTGATGCGGGGTGTTTATAATCTTTTATCCATATGAGGTAAACTATATTAAAGACCACTCCGGTAATAAGCGAAGACAGTATTATTTTTTTAAAACTTTCCGTCATTACTATAACGATGAGGGGTACGACAGCTACCCAGGCTAAAAATGAATATCCGGGGGATGGAAATGAAAGAATTAATAGAAGCGCGGAAAAAAGAGAAAGAAAAAACCATGAGTACTTATTCAAAAAATTAAATCTGTATGGAAAAATTAATAGGAAAGATTTTTCTGTAGTATCCATAAAATAGTTGGTGATTATAAATAAATGCCAACCTGGTTAAAAAAGGTCAATAAATACCATTTAATTGCAGGTATCAATCTAAATATATATTTAGATATCACTGGGAGCCTTAAGTAACTTTGATTTTGGATATAGCTTTTAACTCCCTACCTGGCCTGAAATATGGTACTTTACGTTTTGGAACAATAACCGACTCTCCGGTTTTGGGGTTTCTTGCTTCTCTTTCTTCTCTCGTCTTTACTTCGAAAGTACCGAATCCCCGTAATTCTATATGTTCTTCATTTCTTAAGCCCTCTTTTACTATCTCAAAAAACAGATCAATGACCATGGCTATATCTTTTTTCCTTAATTCTAACTTCTCACTCATTAACTCTACAATTTCTGCTTTAGTCAAAACACCCTCCTTTAATACCTGTAATAATTTTAAGATAAGCCTTAACTTCAATTTTGGAATTAATTAAAAATATCATTTCTGGTGCAGGATATCTAAGAGCGCAAAATAAGTAAAAGACCACCTGATTGCCAAACAATAAATAATAGAGAAATTATACATAACTTCAAATAAATATCAATACAAAATTTAAATTATTTTAATTTTTTTGTAAATATTTTCTGTATAAGTTGAGCCGATGTTTTTGCAAAATGGTTAGCCTGCAGATGTAAAACTGCTAATTTTTTTTGTCATTCTCATTTTTTTTCGAGAAGCATTGTTTTTATGTATAACACCTTTGGAAGATGCTTTATCAATAACTGAGACGTAGTCATTATAAAGAGATGATAATATATCCGTCTCCTTTTTCTCGATAGACCTTTCCAGCTTATTTTTTAAAGTTTTTATCCTTGATTTCCACATACGATTTCTCACGCGGGCTTTCTCATTCTGCCTTGCCCTCTTTCTCACTGATGTATGAACTGCCAAATACTCCCTCCTCAGAAAAAATTTTTACTCTAAAATTGTACAGGTGTTATATTCTTTTGTGGAAGATAAATTAAAATATGCAATTTAAATAATATTGTCAAGACGAATGTAATTGATAAAAAATTAAAATGAAACTTAAAGAAAAAATAATAAACATACCCAAAAAACCCGGGGTATACTTAATGAAAGACCGGGATAATGAAATCATCTATATAGGAAAGGCAAAGGATTTAAATAAGCGTGTATCTTCTTATTTTCAAAAGAAGATTAACCAAAAAAAGACCGAAGCGCTTATTTCTCATACTTCAACTGTCGAAACGATTATAACAGATAATGAGATTGAAGCATTGATCCTTGAAAGCAACTTAATAAGAAAACACAAACCCAGGTTTAATATAGAACTAAAGGATAATAATAAGTATCCTTATATCAAAATCACCCCCGAAAAATACCAGAGAATCGTTAAAACAAGAATTAAAAAAGATGATTCAGCGCTCTATTTCGGTCCGTACCCGAACGTAAAATATATAAACAGAACAATTAAGACAATCATAGACATATTTCCCATAAGGCGCTGCAGCAGGAGTCTGAGCTCAAAAAAGAATATCTCTCCATGCATAAATTATTATCTCGGGAAATGCCTCTGCCCTATACAGGGAAAAACCGACATCGGAGAATACAATGAACTGGTGGAGCAGGTAATTCTCTTTCTTAAAGGTCAGAATACCCAGCTTCTTACACAAATAAAGCAAGAGATGGTAAAAGAAGCACAAAACAGAAAGTTTGAAAAAGCTATTCAACTGAGGGAAAGATATACAGCTCTGAAAACTCTTCTTGAAGATCAGAAGATCACCACCGTACGCGGAGAGAATGAAGATATCTTTGGAATTGCAAATATCAATGATAACTTTAACGTTACTGTATTGATAAAGCGTGAGGGAAAAATAATCGGTAAAAGTGATTATACGATTAAAAATCGTACCGGAGAAGAGGATGTTTTAGAACAATTTCTTGATCTTTATTATGAAGAAAGCCGACAACCGCCAGAAACAATTCTTCTTCCTTTTGTGAAGGAGGAATTGGGAACTATTAAGAACTACCTGAAGCACAAATACAGAAAAACTATATCAATTATTGCTCCCAAAAAGGGCTTGAAAAAACGGCTTGTTTCTCTCGCTTGTAAAAATGCATATCAGAGATTGAAGGAAGATCTTTACCAGTACAACCCGCCAGATGCATTATTGATGTTGAAGAAAATTCTTAAGCTTCCCCATGTTCCTGAATATATAGAAGGTTTTGATACTGCAACCATACTGGGAAACTTTTCAGTAGCATCAATGGTAAGATTTCAAAATGGTGTTCCCGATAAAAAAAACTACCGCAGGTTCAGGATAAAATACATAGGTGAGCAAAACGATGTAGAAATGATAAAAGAAGCTGTTGCAAGAAGATATCAACGGCTTCTCAACACAGAGAAAATACTCCCTGACTTAATACTTGTTGATGGCGGGAAACCTCAGTTAAACGGGGC
>JAUVYC010000123.1 GCA_030603285.1 Spirochaetota bacterium | reverse complement strand
ACACTGTTGGCGCATGTGCGGTTGTGATTGAAGTGGACAGGGAAACCGGTAAGATGAGGGTATTGAAGGCCGCCGAAGCCCTGGATGCAGGAAAGTCCATTAACCCGATGCTTGTGAAACAGCAGATTGTTGGGGGCTTCCTGCAGGAGTTTGCAACTGCTCTTTATGAGGATATGAGATTCGATGAGAACGGGAGGGTTTTAAATCCCAATTTTACGGATTACAAGATACCCGCATCACTTGATATTCCAGAAGAGGTAATCCCGATAATTGTGGATCGTTAATAATGAATAGAACGATATAATGATCCTCCAGTATTAAAGGAGAATGATGGTCTCCTGAAGTAAAAGCCACCTGCTTTGCAGGTGGCTTTTACTTTGTTAACTGAGAAAATACTCGGTCCTTGAGATAACCTTAATACGATGTTTAAAGTTTATTATCTACCGTTCCTTATTTAGTTTTGATAGTATTATATAAAAATGGAAAGACAAAGCAAAAAGAATTAGGAGAGCTTTTTTCAAACCCTCAATCCTTAGGAATAGTTTATACTGTTTTTCATCACTGTTAACATTAGATAATTATGAGATACTCGATGATTGAGATCAATGGCGAAGCACACTGTAAACAATTGAGCACACGAACCTTGTCGGCAACATAAAAGGGACTTTTTATTTCCTTTTTTATTTTAAAGAAAAACACCGATTGTCAGTACCTTAAAGCAATGTCTTTTCCATCAAAAGTTTTCGGGGAAAAATGGGGGGGGGAGGAGGAGGGAAAAAGAATTCTCTAAAGGTCCCGTCATCCATGACGGGACAAGCTATCTTTATTTATGTTTTCACTTATGGAAACAGGACGTTTCCATAAGGATAATAGGCCCGGCAAGTATTGAAGTAATCTGGAAAATGAGGCAATGTTTCATTGGTATATTGGGGCTTTTATCTTGAAACCGGATATCACCTGCATACTTTCTTTACAAAACTTGAGAAATAATGAGAAAAAATGAAAGGCTAAAATAGTTTCCGGATCAAAGAGGAAAATACCCGAGGTATTCAGACATTTAAATAGAAAGGTGAGCGGTTTGATCACATTGGTCGGCGCTCCTGCTAACAGGATTACTGTTCTATACGAACAAGTCCTGACGCCTAGGGGCAATGACCATTCCCGATATTTGAACTCGATCTAAACCGCTCACCTATTGATGATTTTATCATAGTTAAAGATTATATTCCATCTAAATTTGTTTTTACCTTTACCACTTATTAATGCAAGATCAAATTCTACCGTATCTCTCAAAAGGAGTCACATAAGCCAAAAAACCTCAGGTATATGCCGTGTATAGATTCTTCCAGGCTACCCCTCCTCTTTCACCATTTTGCCGATAGCATACGATCCAAAGTGATAAATGCCATTCGACTCCAAAAATACACCAATAACAAGAATGATGAACTTTGACCAGTCATACGGTTGAACAGATAGAATCCTCCAGAGCGCTAAAAGGATCGTTACTATGGCACAGATAATAAGTGCGGTTGTCCCTTCTACCTTTACCCATTTTTTTACAGCCTGTGTAATAGGTACCACTATCGACGCTAAAGCTAGTATCTCGGCTACCAATTGAGGTGTAATCATATTTTATCCCTCCTTTCGTTATTTTTGATAGCCTGTCAGAATATTCATAACTCCTTTATATTATAGAAGTTACTCAAACAGGCAAAATAGACTTCGCCTCCCACCATCTAACATCTTGTCAATATTGAAGTTATAATTACCAATATTCCAAGTTTTGGGCTAATGAGACCTCTTTTAACGGGGGGTGAGGTGAATTTTTTCTCTGCTTTCCAATAACCTCAATTTTCTGACAGCCTCAATTTTATTTTTCTATCTTTTTGTTAATAAAGAACATTTTCTCACCTCACTATAATGTGGACAAGCCACATTCAGGATTAAAAAGATATTTTCTTGCAAACTAAAGTTTGTGCCTATTGTGCAAGAAAATCAGGATTAATGTACTAAAGGTGACTCAGATGCAAAACTCAGCGTTATCATAACCTCTAAGAAAAACTCCGACAAACAAGTTGTGTACTTCTGGGGATATCGAAATCACGTTGTCTTTGACGCTATCTCTGAATTGCCTGTCAGTGAAATTACCAAACCAGCCAACGTCTCCGAACAGGTATTATTTATCCCTTTATTCAAACAAATCCAGCAATCCTCCAACTTCACTGCCAAAAGAAAGCCACCTGCTTTGCAGGTGGTCTTTTACAATGCTTAGTTACAACACAAAATGGTATGGATCTCGCCTGACAAAAGCACCACGATTCTACCCATCCTCTAAAACCTGCTGTGCATGTGGGAGCATCAAACCAGAACTAAGCTTAAAGGAGCGGCAATTTGTATGCAATATATCGAGATATGCGGTTTTACTATCGACAGAGATGAAAATGCCGCACGAAACCTTGAGTATTTATCTACCCCGTTAGATAGGAAACATCTAACAGAGCCTACCGAACAGGGTCTACCGGAAGTTCTCCGGGAAGTTACGCCTGTGGAGATACCTCTGGCGGCGGAACTCGCCAACGAACTTTGGCGGGGCCTACGAGGCCTACGAGGCCTACGAGTCATGTGTCATTGAAGCAGGAAGCAGATACCAAATATTCCCCTGGAATATTTGAGTAAATTCTGTGGAACGGTTTCCTTTAATACTGCTTTCGGGAATTTCTACACTGTTTATTTATGGATACATCAGACAGATGCCGGAACTCACCCTGGAAAACACCGGTCATGAGGAATTACTGGAGTTTAACGTAGTTAGAGTATTGTACAGGGATATTTCACTGGATATTGAAGGATTAGGGAACCTTGTTTATTACGATAAAGCAACTGTTAAATGGAGGATAGACGGGATCGTAGGAAAGATATATGTAAAAAAGGGGTAAAGTGTAGAAAAAGGAGATATAATACTCGAGCTCTCAAACTCTCAACTCGAGCTTAAAAAAAAGATAGAAAAATTGGAAGGTTCACATTTTTTTATCCAGTACACTTCTCACTTTAGAGAGCAGTTTATTTACCTGATAAGGCTTCTGTATAAATCCCTTAACCCCACTATCTAATATTTCCTTCGCTTTCCCATTCTGACTGTAGCCGGTAGAAAGAAGTACTTTCACTTCCGGATTAATTTTTTTCAATCTCAAAAAGGTCTTTTTCCCTCCCATCTTTGGCATTACTATATCTAATATTACCAGGTCTATTTCATCTCTCTTCTTAGTGTACACATTTATTGCCTCTGCACCATTTTCGGCCAATAATACCGTGTAACCATGACCCTCAAGTATATCTTTAGCTAAAAATCGTATTGACTCCTCATCATCAACTATAAGTATTAATTCATCCCCTCCTCTCATTTCTATGTCTTCCTCTAACCTTTTTGCCTTAGGTTTACCACTTACAGGTAAATATACCTTGAATGTTGTTCCCTCATCCTTCTCACTGTATACACTTACATAGCCACCATGATTCTTAACAACCCCATATACCATCGCAAGCCCGAGTCCTGTACCCTCCCCCGTTTCCTTTGTTGTGAAAAATGGTTCGAATATCCTATGCTGTGTTTCTTTTGCTATTCCAATCCCAGTGTCAATTACTGATAAAATGACATATCTGCCTTGCCTCGCCCCCATATGTGTCTTAATATATTCTTCGGTAAGCATAACCTCATCCGTCTCTATGATCAATTTCCCTCCATCCAGCATTGCATCTCGAGCATTTAGACAGAGATTCATTACTGCCTGATGTATCTGCCCTGAATCTACCTCAATAGTAGGAAGTTGGTCGTAGAGATAGGTTTCAATTTCAATCGATCTGTCAAAGGTTTGAGTAATAATCTTCAATATATCATTAACTATACTGTTCAGGTTAATGGGCTCTAAGACATACTTTCCGCCCCGGGAGAATGCAAGAAGCTGGTTGGTAAGCTCTGCTGCCCTCTGGGCACTCTTTTCAATTGTATCTATATAATTAAAGAACTGATGATCTTTCGATATTTTTATTTTCATTAGAGAAGCAAACCCTAAAATTGAACAAAGGATATTGTTGAAATCGTGTGCTATTCCGCCAGCTAAGGTTCCAATACTTTCCATCTTTTGAGCCTGAATCAACTGCTGTTCCATTTTTTTTCGTTCAGTTATGTCTCGCATAATTCCTCTGTAGGCTGCAACCTTTCCATTCTCATCCATGACGGTGTTTGCAGTCATAACAACCGTTATATGTTGTCCATCTTTTCTTTTTAAGAGAATTTCGTAATTTTTCACAAACCCCTGCTGATCAAGGTTTCGTTTGACAGCTTTTCGAATACTGGAATCAAAGTACAATTCCTTGTCAATGTTGATTTTTAAAATTTCCTCTTCAGAAGAATATCCGAATAACTTAACCCCCGCAGGGTTTATGTCGAGAAACTTTCCGTCTGGTGTGCAGATGAAGATCACATCCTTTGATTCCTCAAACAGTGTGCGATATTTTTCTTCAGACTCACGCAGCGCCTTATCAGATTGCTTGCGCTCTGTAATATCTTTACCTATACCCACGAGTCCTATTATTTTTCCGCTGTTATTCCTTAAAGGAACTTTAGTGGTTGAATACCATACCCTGTTGCCTGCTGGATCTATAGCAGGTTCTACTCGGTTTATCATCGGTTGTCCTGACTTTATGATCCTCTGTTCATCAGCATGATGAAGCTCTGCCAGTTCATGCGGTTTAAAGTCGAAATCAGTATTTCCAATTACCTCATCCGAAGTTGTAGCACCCAGGCTAAATACTGTTGCATTATTTACAAGGACGAAACGGCTGTCTGTGTCTTTGATATAGATGTCATCTGGCAGGTTGTCTATTAAGGTGCGTAATAGGTTGCGTTCTTTTGCAAGCGCTTCTTCAGCCTCCCTGCGCTGGGTAATATCTGTATCTGCTCCTCTGTATCCAATAAGATTTCCTTTCTTATCGAGTATAGGAACTCCGCATGTTGAGAGCCATACTGTTTTACCGTTTTTGTGCCTGGCACGGTTTATGAATTCATGGAAAGGTTGTTTTTTGGCAAATACTTCAAATGCCGCCTTTTTCAGCTCTTTTCGATCTTCAGGATGAAATAGGTCGTAAAAATGTTTTTTAAGTATTTCCTCTGGCTTATACCCTAAAATCTTTTTAACGATTTTATTAGTGTAAGTATATTTTCCGTTAACATCGCACTCCCAAACCCATTCCAGAGCATTCTCTGAGATATCTCTAAACCTCTCCTCACTCTTTCTTAGTTTCTCCTCCGAGTGTTTGTGCTTTTCTTCCAGTTCTATATTGTAGAAGGCAAAGGCGATATCTCCGGCAACTTCTTTGAATAGGTATCGCTCTTCATTGTCTAAAGTTAAATCTGCAGGTATAGAAACAGACAATATGCCGTAAACCTTTTCTTTGTATTCTAACCTTACACTCATAGCCCCTCTGCCATGGTATTTGTTCGCTAGAGGACAGTCTCTGCAGGCAGAAACAGGGTCTTCAGTTACTACAACCTCCGATTGCTTCAATACCCTCCGATTGCAATCCGTCAACTTGCCGCGCTTCAGCTTAATTATCATTGATATGAAGTTCTTACCTAATCCTGCTTCGGCTGCTGTTACAAATCTTCCAGATTCATCCAATATGACAACCCAGGCGGTGTAATAGCCGCGGGTCTCTAAGAGGGTTTCGCATGTTCTTTTAATCAGCCTATCCCGGTCTTTTTCCCTGGTAATAAGCTGGTTGAGATTGCGGATGGTACGAAGCACAAGATTGAGGTGCTCAATCCTCTCCTCCGCATGTTTGCGCTCTGTAATATCATACATTATTGCCTGAATGGCCTCTTTTCCAGTTTCTGAATCGCGAACCAAATATAAATCATGTTCTACCCATTTGTTAATACCCGACAGGGTTCTGAAATTATCCTCGAGACTATGTATACGCCTGTGTTTGCGAACTTCTTTACGAAGAAATCCTTTAGGTCCTGTGTATGTAATTAAATCTGAGATATTTTTTCCTGCTACAGCAGATGGATCTGGAAACTTATCCTCAATATCAAAGATCCGCATCGCACATCTGTTCATGAACAGCACAGTACCATCAAACTTGTACCTGTATAAACCTATTCCAGCAAATTCTATTGCATCCTTCATGATTGAATCCATCTGGCGTTCATTTATCTGGAATTCGTTCTCATTACTCATTGGATGTATTCTTGTTTTAGATATTCCTCATGCTGTAATCTTCATCATGGCTGCATCTGTTTAATATTATCCTAACTATATTTTAGTTCACTATTTTCCACATTTCAAACTTTGTTCTTTCAATCTTTAAACCAATCTTCATACTGAGAAGTATACTCTTCAAAGGGTCATATTTTTGCCATTAAAACGGATTATGTTGATGGGAGGATTGTTAAACGAAGAGTAAGAAGACAGGATGCAAATAAGACGAAAATATTTATTAAGAATAGTCTCCTCATAAATCTATTTTCAAATACTTCTTTATCAGATATGCCGGCACCGATTGACAAAACCACCTTTAAAGATTGTCAAGTAAACTTTCAATCAGCTACGGTACAGATTTACTTTGAAGAAAACCTGATGCTGAATGAGTACTATGAAATATCTATCAATAAAGGGATAAAAAATACCGACGGATTGAATTTGCAGTATAGTAATTTAATTTACTTACATATAAATGGGGAAAACAGCCAGTTCCTTGAGTTTTATGTCGATGATTTCTCTTTTATTTATATTGGGTATACCGGAACAAATGATTACAGCAATTCCCGGCAGTGTCTGCCGGTGCTGTTTGATTTTATCTTAATGATCTTAGAAAGTATACTGATACTGATTTCCTCCGGGGTGTTGTCTCCAAGGTGGAGGCCAATGGGAGCGTAAATCCGTTGATCTTTTGTATCCACACCTCTCTTTGAAAGTGATTCATATAGAGTTTTCACTTTATTTTTACTCCCGATCATTCCGACCCTGCACCGAAAATAAAAATCTTCACCATGCTCTGAAAAGTTTCAAGTCCAGGACTTCTTCCTCAGCCTTTAACTTTAGATAAAATTCGTTCATTGAAATATAAGCCGATTTCTCGTAATCCTATCATAGCTAGGGCCATGTCTGATATAAAATTTATAGAAGAAAGAGGCAAAAGTATCAAATTAATGCACGATATGATGTTAGACTATGGTCTCAGACCATTGCGTCAGATAATAAATTTTGACAAGCAAAACAATCGCCTAACAGCACGTTCACGGCTCTGGCGCTTCGCGCTTCCGCTCAAATCCGGGCAGCCAGCTGTGCCTGAGAGGAAAAAAATGGTCCTGCGTCATGCCCTTATGATTGCGGATGATTGAGGTTTGTGAGAGTGGACCCGGACTTTGGGAACGGGCATTTCTGTATGCACAATAGCGTTGTATAATGAGGAGATATATCATGCCTAGAGTTGAAGAGGTATTGAAGTTCACAGCTGATGACGGAAAAGAACATATATTGGGAATTGATGAAAACAGTATGCTTTATTGGAACAATGAACCTGTAATCACTAAAAAGAAAGTTGCGTTACAATGGTGGGTAAATGTGTCAATAATAATTTATGATAGGATTGGCAACGCCAGGACACTTAAGCGCCATTACTAATAAATCTTGCTAACAACGAGATTCGGTTAAGCTTATCGTTTACAAAATATCTTGAATTATACTTTGAAATTTATTAAGGTTTAATCGAGCATACAGGATATGAAAATCTATTTGGATACCTCAGTTCTTTCTGCTCTTTTTGATGAGAGAAACCCTGAAAGACAAGAGCTTACAAAAGATTTCTTTTCCAAGATTCATTAGCATGAAGCA